>CBFCZA010000090.1:0-9415 GCA_965602285.1 uncultured Curvivirga sp.
ATAATAAAGCATAGCTATGCAAACTGGTAAAAGAAGTGTGAAGAAACCGAAAATATCGATCATAGCTTTTTTACGAGGAGACGCAGTGCGGTAAAAGATATCTACCCGTACATGGCCATCATGAAGAAGCGTATAGCCTGCCCCTAACATGAATAGGAAACCATGCATATATATAATAGATTCTTGCATGAAAATGGAACCGTAGCCGAATACATAACGTAATAGGACTACAAGAAATTGCACAACAACCATAAATAACGCTAACCAAGCGATGGACATACCCATCTGTTGATTCACACGATCAATGATATTGGCTAGACAAGCTAAGCCTTTCAATGACGCCTCCCGTTTTGAGTAATAAAATTCATAGAATAGTTTAGTTTTAATTTTTGTTCATTATAAAGATGGATTCTGTTGTTTCCAGAACTATTTCCTTATTTCTCATCAATCATAATAAAGTTTCAATCTACTGTTGATATTTATCATATTGCTATAAATATTTCTTATGATTATGAGAGAATAATATGAATGTTATAATAAAGTTTATAGTTGATAATCCATCAAAATCAATTAATTCAGAATCTGTGATTTAATAAAAAAATGCCCCGCTTCCATATAAGAAGCGAGGCATTTAATTTATTGTAACTACCTAAATATTATTTAGCATATTTAAATGGTAAGTTACGAGCTTCTGCGTAAGCACGCTCTGAAATTTTAGCGTAAGGAATAACGTCCTTACGGAATTTCAAGAAGCTGTTGTAGATTTTAGCGCTGAGAGCGTCAACATCTGCAACTTCACCAACAACCGCACCAGATTGAGTACCAATAGCGTTAAGTACATCATTAGGCATTTGACGAAGTTGAACGCCATGTTTGTTGATCAATGTATCCAAAGATGAAGCATTACGTGCATTATATTCTGCATACATGTCGTTGTTCTCAGATTGAGCACAAGCTTTAATCAATGCTTGATCAGATGAAGAGAAGCTTTCCCAAACATCTTTGTTGATACCTGTTGCAAGTGTAGAACCAGGCTCATGGAAACCAGGCCAGTAGTAGTATTTAGTCACTTTATAGAAACCAAATGCAAGATCGTTCCATGGACCAACCCACTCTGTTGCATCAATTGCACCAGATTGTAGGGATGGGAAAATTTCACCACCAGGTAGGGTAACAGCAGAAGCACCAATACGGCGTAATACTTCACCACCAAGACCTGGCATACGAATTTTTAAACCTTTGTAATCTTCTAAGCTATTGATTTCTTTGTTGAACCAACCGCCCATTTGAACGCCAGTGTTACCAGCAGCAAGGTTTTTCAAGTTGAAACCAGCAGCAAGCTCATCCCAAAGTTCTTGACCACCACCATGATGAATCCAAGCGTCCATTTCATTCGCTGTTAGGCCCATTGGCACAGCTGTGAAGAAGTTGAATGCTTTGTGTTTACCTTGCCAGTAGTACTCAGCAGCATGATACATATCAGCTGCGCCAGAAGATACAGCATCAAATGATTCGAAAGCTGGAACCAATTCGCCAGCAGCATAAAGCTTAACTGTTAAATTTCCTCCAGAAGCAGCAGTTACTTTATCAGCAAAACGCTGAGCACCTGTTCCAAGACCTGGAAAGCCTTTAGGCCAAGTTGTAACCATTTTTAATTCACGTTTGCCTGATGCAATCGCTGGTGCTGCAAGTGTACTTGCTGCAGCAGCTGCGCCAGCTGCGATCGATGCACCCTTTAGAAAGTCACGACGTTTCATTATTTCCGTCTCCCTATTTTAGTTTTTTAGTTGTCATCGCGATAAGAAACAAAACCTTACTTAAATGACTTTTCATTATAATAGATAAGCTTTATTTTTCATTGTCATCTAGTGCTCGTTGCAAAACTATAAAGCAATTTCATATGAACGCAATATTATGATTGAATAAACCCTGTAATTTTCATTTTTTTAAGTGAAATATTAATATTTACAATGCTTTATATTAAGGACCATTTGCCATTATCAAATTGTTCCAAAGGAGAAAACCTTGACTTATACATCATTTTTGGACTCCCCTTTATCCAATAGCCTAAGTAAACATAGGGAAGGCCTTTGTTTTCCATTTCTCGAATCATATCTAAGATAATCAAAGTGCCTAAACTTTTTTCAGACATATCCGGATCAAAGAAACTATAAACGGCTGACCAACCATCAGGGAGGATATCGACGAGGCATGCGGCTATGAGAGTGTTATTAGCATCACGAAATTCAATAATCCTACTATCAACAGGGCTTAAGGTGATCATATTTTCGAAATCATAACGTGACATGGATGCCATTTCACCGTCAGTATGGCGTGATTTCACATATTTATCAAAAAGATCAAACTGTTCATCAGTAACATTAATGCCAGTGACATTTGTTGTGACTGTTGAGTTTTGGCTTAAAACTCGCTTCCAAGACTTTTTCCACTTAAAATTTTCAACACATATTCGAACAGATTTACAGGCATTGCAATTAGGGCAAGTAGGGCGATATACAATATTGTGTGATCGACGAAAACCAGCGTGGCTCATTTTATTAAATTGATATTGTGACCATTCACCATTCAACTCTGTGAAAAGTTGTTGTTCGATCTCTCCCTTTAAATAAGGGCAATCCATCTGATTTGAACGATGGAATACTTGAACGGGGGCGGGGCGATGGATAGACATTACAATAAACACCAGGGTAATTTAGATCTATTTACACCTTAATTTGAATGAAAAGTCCAGCCTGCAGATTGTAAAACTCACTCTTGATCGTTCACGACTGCAGTATTACTTAATATTTCATGTAGACATCTTCCCTTATCATCAAACAAGGACCAGATTAATAAAATCCCTCCTGTGAAGGAAAGTGTCATATAGAATAATATTGTTTGTATAACGGCCTGTACCCCAGAGATGGAGGATCCATTTAAATTTATCTGTTTTAAATTTAAAGCTTTTTGCCCCAAGGTTGCTTGATTAGAAGAAGAGATCATATAGCTATGATATGAAATGGGCAGTAGGAAGATGATGAAAGTAAAAATACCTGAAAGAATTCCAAATGTTGCAAGGTTTATAAAAAATAACACAACACCTAAAATGCCCAATATGAATGCATCAATAATATAGGCTATGATCCTTTTCGTTAGTATGGGAGAAGGTGCATAATTATACTGTGATGCTGTTTTTAATGTAAACATTGTCGATGTGTGATCAGTTAGTTTCTTTTTCATATTAAACCAAATTTCATCAGTTAAACTACAATAGATAGATAAGTTCTATTTTTTAAACTTCAAGGGACTTGCGTTGAACTGGTTTAAAAGAGGATTATATTCTTTTATAAGACAGGTGCTTCATCTTCATTAAACAGAGAAGGTGAATCTAGCTTATCTTGACCCGTAATTTTATCTTTAGCAATGCGTATGAATACTACAATAACACGTCTGTTAGAAGGAGAGCCTAGATCATCAGTATTTAATGGTTGGGAACTTCCTTTTCCTATTATGTTTTGAAAGCGCCTTGGGGTAATACCTGATTTTTGTAATTGTCTCCGTGCTGATGCGGCACGTTCAATAGATAATTTCCAACTTATCTCTTGTTCAGTATCTCCATCAGTATGACCTGTCACAGATAAAGGATTAGGTAGTTTTTGGCCATATTGGGCAATGAAACGTAACAGCATTACACCATGCTCAGTTAGTTCTGGTGTAGCTATTTTGAACAGGGGAAGTTGGTCCTGATCAATCATTTGCATCCGTAAACCTTCTTCTGTGACATCTATTTTTATAGATTGCTTAAGGTCTTTTAACTCAGCTGGAAGTTTATCAAGGGCGGCTTCCATTTTGTTTTTTGTTCCATAGAAAATCTGTTCTTCCATGACCGGAGTTAAACGACCTTTAGAGCCTGTTGATTCTTCGTCATTTTCACCTGTACCTTCTGTCACTGCGGTCATTGACCCTTGGTCTCTTGGGGTAGGAATATCTGCAGCGGTATGAATTTTTTCTTCTTCAGGTCCGGGTTCCGCAGATGTAATTCCCCCAAAGGTACCACCAGCCCCACTGGGGTCAGCTTTTTTAAGGTTTGTTGGTGTAAAGTATGAAGAGACCCCTTTTAAAACTTCTTCTTCTGTCGCATTCAAAAGCCAAAGCAATAGAAAAAAGGCCATCATTGCAGTCACAAAATCGGCATAGGCAATTTTCCAAGCGCCACCATGGGCGCCGTCTTCTGCGATTTTCTTGACTTTAAATATGACGGGCTGTTCTTCATTTGCCATTTGTAGTGATTGCCTTTCAGATTATAGCAAAATTACTTTAAAGTAGGGACCTGAGTACTGATAGCTTCATCATAATCAGGGAATGTTAATAATATACTCAAGCGCCTATTCTTAACAGAGCCGGGGAAACGCGGGTCTATTAAATCAGAGGCTCCTTTACCTCTTACCGCAATTATTTTGGAGTCGGGCAGCCCTGCGTCGACGAGCCACTGTCTAATGGCATAGGCTCTATCTGCTGAAAGCTCCCAGTTTGTATAATCATCTCCACGAATAAAACCATTTCTTTCCGTATGGCTAGTAATGATCACTTCGTTAGGAAGAGATGAAATTATACTTCCAATCACAGCTAATAATTGACGAGAGAATCGTGTTAATTCAGCGGTATTTTCCTCGTGCATAGGTCTGTCTTCTTGATCTTGGATTTGTATCCGTAACCCTTCGGCTGTTATTTCAAAAACCATACTAGATTGAATAGCACTTAATTCAGGCACCTCTATGACGGATTGGCGAAGTTGTTCCATCGCTTCATTTAGCTTTTCTATGCGTTTTTTCTCTTGGATAGCAGCCGTTTTTTCTGTTTCCGTTAAATCTTCATCATCACGTTCATCGCCTTCATTGTCTCCAGAAGCCTCCATCCCATAAGATGGAAGGGCTACGGTGATTTTTGGTCGTGAACTGGCTGAGCGCATAGCACCTTCAACTGCAATAGCCATTCCTGCCATTGCTTCACCAACCGCAGAAACTTGATCAGCGACACTTGCGGGGGCAAAATATTCAGAGAGGCCATTCATTTGAGTTTCTGTCGTCGCATTTAATAGCCATAACAATAAAAAGAAAGCCATCATTGCGGTTACGAAATCGGCATAAGCAATTTTCCAAGCACCACCGTGGGCACCTGCAGCAATTTTTTTCTTTTTTGTTAGAATCAGCGGAGCAAGACCGTCGTCTCCCTCAAATGCGTCCGCCATTATAAATACTCCAACTTAAATTTAATCATCAAATTTAAAAATTAACCTACAGGAGGTAATGTGCCTGTTGCTTCTTCCACTTCAATGAATGTTGGTCGCATATGTGAGGCTAAAGCTTTACGTGCGAATTCAACAGAAACCTGAGGTGCGTAGCCTTGAAGATGTGCAAGCATTCCCATTTTAAGGCAATTCATATAAGTTGATTCTTCTTCCATCATTTGTTTTGCATTACTTGCTAATGGTGCAAACCAACCATAACAAAGTAGAATACCCAAGAAGGTTCCAACCAAAGCACCTGCAATTAAGCCACCCAATACTTCTGGAGGTTCAGAAATAGAACCCATTGTTTTAATTATACCAAGAACCGCGGCAACAATACCAAGAGCAGGGAAGCTTTCAGCTAGGGCATTTAAAGCATGGCCAACCGAATGATCTTCATGGTGATGAACTTCTAACTCTAAATCCATAAGGCTTTCTAATTCATGGGGGTTATCAGTCCCTAAAGTCATTAGGCGTAAATAATCACAGAAGAATTCTAAAGCGTGATGATCATGGGCAAGTTTAGGGAACTCTTTGAATAATGAGCTCTCATGTGGGTTTTCAACATGGGGTTCTAATGCGAGAGCGCCTTTTTGTTTCATCAGCTTGAAAACTTGATACTGACAGAGGAGGAGTTCCATATAATCGGCCGCTTTGTATTTAGGGCCTTTAAATGTTTTCCCTAGCCGTCCAAAAGCTGCTTTTACAACATTGATTGGGTTTGCAATAACAAAAGCTGATATGCCAGATCCGAAAATAATCACAACTTCAAAAGGTTGGTTAAGAACAGCTAGCTTTCCCCCCATGGCTATATATGACCCAATCACTGCAGCTACGACGGCTATCATACCAATAATTACAAACATGCGGTGTCCCCACGACTTAACACTAAAGACTATTCATATAAATCCTGAATAGTCTTCCAAAAAAAAATACACACGTTATTTAGCCATGAATCGTCTGTAAGGTCCATGCCTCTTTTGCAAAAATTATAATATTTTGAGTGAATTATACGGTTTATCTAATGATTTGTGGAATTTTCAAAATTGCCAAATTAATAATTTTGTTTGTCTTCTATCAAAAACTTCAATCATTTCTTCCGCTGGACGTTCTATACTATCAAAGCTATTGCTTACTAAAGTAGCCCCTTTATCTAATTCATTTTGGCATTTATATAATAATCTATTCATAGGGTGCGGGGATAGGAATGCATATATAATATTTGCATCTTTTATGTCTGTGTCCCAGATAGATTTCCTATGAATTTCTATGTTATTAAGACCAGATATGTGAATTCTAATTTTTGAAATTAAAAATGGTACTGGGGCTGTTTCTACACCAATAAATTTTTGTTCTGAATAAATGCGTGCCAATGGAATTAGCGCACTGCACGTACCGCACCCTAAATCATAAAATACACCTTTTTTTTTGCAATTATCTATTAATAGAGACAATCCATCTATTGTTTGGCTATTTGTAAGAAACAAAGGAACCCTATCTCCAAAACTATTCCAATTAATGATACCAAGAATAACAATAAGTGTTGGATAAAGCCAGATGGGAACTTGTTGGTTATTCATTAGCATAAACAAACCAGAGAATATTAAAAATATATATATCCACCACGAAGGTAGTTTGAAAGGGTGAGATAAAATAATTGATAAAGTTAAAAATATTAAAGTTTTTTGCCAAATAACTAAGCTAAACTTAAACTCAGTGAGTACAATGTAATCAGTTAAATGAATAATAATTAAAGAAATAACTGTGACACAAAGAGCCGAAAAAATTGGAGGCCCTGGGATGAGGCCTGTTTTTTCTAAAGGAGCTTTGTTCAGTAGTTTCATTTTTAAATAATTCTATAGGGTCAGATGAAAAAAAATAAGATAGCTCTCGCAGTAAATTGAATCTTAGGGTAAATAATTCTTAAAGGCTATAAAAGTAGAAAAATGAAAAGAGTGCATAAATGTCCGAACAAGCCATAGATCCGATAGAATTTAGAAATTGCTGTGGTCGTTTCGCAACGGGGGTCACCGTTGTTACTGCGATGTTGAACGATGGTAGTCCTGTTGGTGTGACGGCAAATTCTTTTTCTTCTGTTTCTCTTGATCCACCCTTAATTTTATTTTGCTTAGATAAAAAGGCATTAAGTTTTGATGCTTTTAACTTAGCCAGCCATTTTGCATTTAATATATTGAGTGAGTCTCAGCAAGCTGTATCCAATAATTTTGCCTCCCAAGGTATTGATAAATTTAAAGATGCCAATTTCAAATTAAACGATAGTGGCGTTCCTATTTTGGAAGGTTGCCTTGCGACTATAGAATGTAGAATGCATGCCATACATGATGGTGGTGATCATCAAATAATCGTGGGTAAGGTTCAGTCAATGGCGATGAAAGACTTAAGCGCAGACGAACATGGGCGGCCTTTATTATACTTTTCTGGAAAATACGGTAAATTAGCAACTGAATAGCTATTATGTATTCGTGATAGCCCTAAGTTAACAGGCTACTACATTTACAGCTAACCCACCTTGGCTGGTTTCTTTATATTTTGTGTGCATGTCTAGACCCGTTTGGCGCATGGTTTCAATAACCGTATCCAAAAATACATAATGTTCACCATCACCTTTTAGAGCTAGAGAGGCTGCGTTTATAGCTTTTACAGCACCCATAGCATTACGTTCAATGCATGGTACTTGAACTAAGCCGCCCACAGGATCGCATGTCATGCCAAGATGATGTTCAATGGCTATTTCGGCTGCATTTTCAATTTGCTCATTTGTGCCACCCAAGGCTGCGCATAAACCCGCTGCTGCCATGGCACTTGCACTACCTACTTCACCTTGGCATCCAACTTCCGCACCGGATATAGACGCATTTAGTTTTATAAGAGATCCAATAGCACTTGCCGTTAATAAGAATGTATTTACACCTTCGCTATCTGAGGTTGGTACAATATCTTCATAATAGCGTAAGACCGCAGGTAAAATACCGGCAGCGCCATTGGTTGGTGCCGTTACGATTTTGCCACCTGCTGCATTTTCTTCATTCACAGCAATCGCCCATAGGCTGACCCAATCCATGGCTTCATGAGGAGAGTATGTATTAACACCTTGGCTATTTTTAAGTTGTTGATGGATATTTTTTGCTCGCCTTTTAACTTTAAGGCCTCCAGGTAATTGACCGTCTTGGCGTAACCCTCTGTCGATACATCGACGCATGGTTTCTCTTAGTTGTGAAAGGCCTTCTTCAACATTGGAAGCATTAGATTTATGGCATTCGTTTTTGAAAACCATATCTGAAATTGTAAAGTTATGTTCTTTACAAAGGTCCAACATTTCCCTTGCATTTTTAAAAGGGTAGGGGAATTCATTATGATCCATTGGGTTGCCTTTGTTAAGCTCTTCTTCTGTGGCAATGAATCCACCGCCTATTGAATAATATATGCCTTCTTGGATTTCCCCACCTTGATCATTATAGGCGATAAATCGCATGCCATTGGTATGGCAAGGTAATAGTTCATTATATTTGAAAATCATATCCTGACTTTCCGTGAAATTGATCATCTTTTTACCATCAAGGTTTAATCCCCTTGATTCACGGATTGTCTCTAAAGTTTGTGGAGAACGATCAACATTGATAGTAGCGGGAGTTTCACCGGTAAGACCTAGAATTATAGCTGTATCAGTGCAATGCCCTTTTCCCGTAAGGGCAAGAGACCCATAAAGTTCGACCATAATTCGACTGATAGAATCAAAATTATCATTACTATTTAAATCATCAAGGAATCGTCTGGAAGCCACCATAGGTCCAACTGTATGCGAGCTGGATGGTCCAATACCAATTTTAAAAAGTTCAAAGACACTAAATGGCATGTTAAATCCCTAGAATGTTATAATTATTGTTATCGTAAATATTTCCATTTTGATGAAGATATTGTGGATTTATTTCGTTAGCCCATAGGTTAAGGACATAGTTTTTCATTTAAGCGGCATTTGTACATAAAAGAAAATGAATAGATTAAATAATTCTTTTTTATTCATCAGAATATTTGCTTATTTCAGCTTCTGTTTTTATAAGATAGACTTTAATAATTATAGGGCTATAATATAACTAGAACCTATCTCAA
>CBFCZA010000091.1:0-9352 GCA_965602285.1 uncultured Curvivirga sp.
GGAAACATCAACAGATGATTTTATGCCTGATACGACCGCCCAAAAAATCGCCCCAAAAGTGACACCGATGATGGAACAATATCTTTCGATTAAGAAGGATCATAGTGAACATCTATTATTTTATCGGATGGGCGATTTTTACGAATTGTTTTTCGAAGATGCAGTTCAAGCTGCAGACGCATTAGACATCACCCTAACCAAACGCGGTAAGCATGAAGATACAGCAATCCCTATGTGTGGGGTGCCTTATCATGCAGCTGAAACCTATATGGCCCGATTGATTAAAAAAGGGTTTCGTGTGGCGGTATGTGAACAGACGGAAAACCCGGCTGAGGCCAAAAAACGTGGACCCAAATCAGTTGTGAACCGTGAAGTTAAGCGCGTGGTTACCCAAGGCACCTTAACCGAAGATACATTGTTAGATGCACGTAGTCATAACTATCTGGCGGCATTGGCGGCTGTTGGTAAGGAAATGGCTTTAAGTTGGGCAGACATGTCCACGGGTGATTTTCATGTACAAAGACTAGATGTTCCCAAATTAGGGGCGGCGTTAGCACGCATCAATGCAGGGGAATTATTAGTTTCCCAAAAATTGATGGAAAAACCTGATTTATTTGATGTTTTTGCGGAATGGAACCAAATCATTACGCCGCAACCGGACAGTCGTTTTGATTCTATCAATAGTGAAAACCGCCTGAAGAGTTTTTACAATGTGGCCTCACTAGATGCTTATGGTGATTTTAGCCGTTCAGAATTTGCTGCCGCAGGTGCGTTACTTGATTATCTTGAATTAACACAAGTAGATAAAATGCCCCGTCTAGAACAGCTCTCGCAAATGGCAGAGGGCGGGTTGATGGAGATAGATCAAGCCACAAGACGTAACCTTGAACTTGCCCAGACATTATCAGGCGAAAGAAAAGGCAGTCTTCTTGCCACGATTGATCGCACGGTGACTGGGGCGGGCGCACGTGCGCTATCAGCACGACTTTCCGCACCATTAACGGACCCGATGGAGGTCACCAGACGGCTTGATATGGTGTCTTTCTTCCTTGGTGCTGATTTAGTGCGTAGTGATTTGCGCGCTCTTTTGAAAGAAACACCTGATCTAGAACGGGCATTAGGGCGTATAAGTCTTGGACGGGGTGGTCCACGTGATTTGGCGGCAATCCGTGATGGATTAGGGGCGACAAATCGGGTTAAGGCTATTTTAGCAGATGGGAAAATGGGGCTTCCCGAAGGTATTCTGGCTGCTGAAAAATATTTGGGCCTTCATGATGTACTTGTTGATCGGCTTGCTTCTGCGCTTGCGGCTGATCTACCGGTACTTACCCGCGATGGCGGATATATTGCCGAAGGATTTAACCCTAGGCTTGATGAATTATTGATGATGGGGGGCGAAAGCCGCCGCCTTATCCGAAATCTTGAAAGTAAATATAAGGAAGACACGGGCGTTGATAGTTTGAAGATCAAGCATAATAACGTCTTAGGTTATTTTATTGAAATTACCGTACGTCACGCTGAAAAGATGGGAGAGAATTATATCCACCGTCAAAGCATGACCAATGCTATTCGTTATACCACAACAGAACTTTCAGAACTTGCCCGCGATATTGTTGAGGCTAAAGGAAAAGCTCAAGCCTTAGAACAAGAACTGTTTCAAGACTTGGTTGATGATGTAATGGCACGGGCAGAAGATATTGCGCGCGCGGCCCGTGCGATGGCTGAATTAGATTTATCAGCTGCCTTAGCCACCTTAGCGGATGAACAATCTTATTGTCGCCCTGTTGTGGATAGCAGCCTTGCCTTTGAAATTGAGGCAGGTCGTCATCCTGTGGTGGAAGCCGCCCTTTCAAAGGCTGGTGATAATAGCTTTGTGGCGAATGGTTGTGACTTGGGACAAGAACGCCGTCTTTGGCTGATCACTGGACCGAATATGGCGGGTAAATCTACATTCTTACGTCAAAATGCATTGATTGCGATCATGGCCCAAATGGGAAGTTTTGTACCTGCCCGCGCCGCCCACATAGGGGTGGTTGATCGCCTGTTCAGTCGTGTTGGGGCTGCTGATGATTTGGCACGTGGAAGATCCACTTTCATGGTGGAAATGGTCGAGACCGCAACGATCCTTAATCAATCCACAGAACGTAGCCTTGTGATTTTAGATGAGATTGGACGTGGAACAGCCACCTTCGATGGTCTTTCTATTGCGTGGGCTTGTGTAGAACATTTACATGAGGCCTGTAAAAGTCGGGCGCTTTTCGCGACCCATTATCATGAGCTAACAGCACTTACTGAAAAGCTGGATGCGTTGAAACCCTATTCGATGCGTGTGAAGGAATGGAAGGGCGATGTAATCTTCTTACATGAGGTTGCTGCGGGGGCTGCTGATCGTAGTTACGGTATCCATGTTGCACGCCTTGCTGGGCTGCCCAAAGTTGTTGTGAAGCGCGCAGAAGCTGTTTTAAAGACGTTGGAAAAGGGCGAACAATCAGGGGCTGTCACGCGCCTTGTAGATGATTTGCCGCTTTTTCAAGCCATGTTAGCGGAGGAACAGGAAGAGGAGGCTGTTTCACATGCTTCTGGTCCGTCTGATGTAGAAGTGGCGCTGGCGGATATTGATCCGGATGACCTTACACCACGTGCCGCCCTAGAACAGCTTTATGCTCTCAAAGCTCTTTTGTCTGAATAGTTGTGCTTCTTACTTGTGCAATTGGAATGTATGGCTAAAATTAAGGCATAAATAAAACTGCACAAGAGATAGTCAAAATCATGCCAACGTTAAAGAATCGCCGTAAGCTCATTAATCGTCAAGAATTGCAATTGGCGCTGGAAGCCGTGTGGGCTGATAAAGACTTAAATCAAATGAAACGCCGGCAGGTATGGTTAGGTATTTATAAAGACGCCCTAAAGTCGGGTTATCATGAAGTTCGTCATCGTTTTAATGAAGATCAAGACGGTGCGTTGGCGGTTGCGGCTAATTCTTTTGTGATGGATCAGATCATTCGTGTCTTGTATGACATGACGACTAAATATCTTTACCCTTCTGCGAACCCGACAAAATCAGAAACCGTCTGTGTGATTGCGGTTGGTGGTTATGGCCGGGGTGAAATCTCCCCTCAATCTGACATCGATCTTTTGTTTTTATATGACTATAAAATTTCCCCGCGGGTGGAACAAATTGTTGAAGAAATGATTTATATGCTTTGGGATATGGGATTAAAGGTTGGACAATCCACCCGTTCTATCGAAGAAACTGTTAGGCAGGCCAATTCAGATTGGACCATTTGCACCGCCTTATTAGAAGGCCGTTATCTTTGGGGTGATAAAAAGCTTCATGGGCGTTTAAACCGTGCTTTTGAAAAACAAGTGATGTTGGGCAAAGAAAAAGAATTTGTGAATGCAAAATTACTTGAACGTGATGAGCGCCATAAGAAAATGGGCGACACACGATATGTGTTAGAGCCAAATATTAAAGAAGGCAAAGGTGGACTTCGCGACCTTCATACCCTTTATTGGATTACAAAGTGTTTATATAAAGTTTCTGACATTTCGGAACTGGTTCCACTAAAAAAACTTACCCAAAAGGAAGTGGATAGTTTTAAAAAAGCACAAGTATTCTTGTGGACCCTGCGATGCCATTTACATTATTTAACCAAACGACCAGAAGAAAGACTTACCTTTGATGTGCAGCCAGAGCTTGCACGCTTAATGGGATATAAAGACCATTCAGGTTCTAGTGGCGTGGAACGGTTCATGAAGCATTACTTCTTGATTGCAAAAGAGGTGGGCGATTTAACACGGATTTTCTTAGCAGCATTTCAGGCCAGTGCACAAAAACGTCGCGTCTTTGGTTTGTCCTTAAATATGTTCCGAAAAGAAGTTGATGGCTTCACCATAGAAGGGGGGCGCTTGCGATCTTCGTCTGGGAAATGGTTTGAAGAAAACCCTCTGGGCATGTTGCAAATATTTAAAACGTTCCAAGAAACAGATTTTGATATCCATCCACGTGCCTTGCGCAATATTTCACGGCGTCTTCGTTTTATCACTAAAGAAGTTCAAAACGATCCGGCGGCAAATAAAATATTCATCGATATCTTAACCTCAAAAGTAAATCCTGAGATAACTTTGCGTTTGATGAATGAATGTGGGTTGTTGGGTAAATTTATACCGGACTTTGGACGTGTGGTCGCCCAAATGCAATATGATATGTACCATGTCTATACAACGGACGAGCATACGATCAGGGCCATTGGTATTATGAACCGTATTTGGAATGGTGAATTAAAGGAAGATCATCCGCTTGCGACGGCAATTATGAAAAAGGTCATTAGTAAAAAAGCTCTTTTCGTGGCAGTTTTGCTGCATGATATCGCCAAGGGACGCAGTGGTGATCATTCGGTTCTAGGGGAGCAGGTAGCTTATGAACTTTGTCCTCGATTGGGTTTAGATGAAGAGCAAACTCAAACGGTAGCATGGTTGGTGCGAAAGCATTTACAGATGTCTGACACGGCCTTCAAGCGTGATTTAGATGACCCCAAAACCATTGAAGATTTTTCCGCTACGGTTCAGTCCGTAGAAAAGTTACGACTTCTTTTGTGTTTAACGGTTGTGGATATTCGTGCTGTTGGCCCGAATGTTTGGAATAACTGGAAGGCGACGTTGCTTAGGGATCTATTCAGCCGGACGGAAGATGTGGTTTCTGGTGGCCTGTTAACCGAAGGGCGGGCCAAACGAATTGCAGCTGCAAAGGAAGCTTTAGGGAAAGAATTATCCCATTGGCCAGAAGATTATTTGAATGGCTATTTGGATTATGGTGTCGATAGTTATTATATGTCCTACACCACAGAGGAGCTCGCCCGCCAAGCCGAAATTGTCAGAGAAGCGGAAGAGGCAAAGCGGCCTTTAACTTTCCATGCGAATGTAGATAAAGAAAATGCAGTGACCATTGTAACTATTTTCGCAGGGGATCATCCGGGATTGTTTTCTCGCCTTGCTGGGGCGATGGCTGTTTGCGGTGCTACCATTTTAAATGCACGTATTCATACTTTTACCCATGGTATGGCGTTGGATCACTTTTGGGTTCAAGATTTGGATGCGCAAGCTTTTTCTGACCCTAAGAAGATCAAGCGTTTGAAAGAAACGGTTGATAAAGTTTTGTCAGGAGAGTTGCGCCCTCTTCAAGAATTAGAACGCCGCGCCAAGGCTGCCCTTAAGGACAGACGTGATATATTCACTGTGGTGCCACGTGTTTTAATCGATAACAGAGGGTCAGAAACCTTTACCATCATCGAAGTAAATGGCCGGGATCGTACAGGGCTTCTATTTGAATTAACTTCCGCGATCACCCGCTTAGGATTGCAAATTCGAAAATCTAAAATTTCCACCTTTGGGGAAGAAGTGGTTGATGTGTTTTATGTGAAAGATGTCTTCGGCATGAAAGTCGAACATACGAATAAACTAAAACAGATTAGAGAGAGCCTACTTCAAGTATTATCAACTGAAGATGTAGATAATATCATTGACGCTTAATCCAGATGTAGGCCTGATTAATTAGGGCTAGATACTAAAAGAGGACGCTTCATTTCTGAGCGCCCTCTTTTAGTAATTCATTTTGTAAAACTTAGTAATCCAAGAAACTACGTAATTTACGTGAACGGCTAGGATGTTTCAGCTTACGAAGTGCTTTTGCTTCGATTTGGCGAATACGTTCACGTGTTACAGAGAACTGCTGACCAACTTCTTCAAGAGTATGATCAGTATTCATACCAATACCAAAACGCATACGAAGAACACGTTCTTCACGGGCGGTTAAGCTGGCTAATACAAGAGTTGTTGTTTCACGAAGGTTGGAATGAATGGCGCTATCAGAAGGCAACATTGCATTTTTATCTTCGATGAAATCGCCCAAATGGCTATCTTCTTCATCACCAATCGGTGTTTCAAGAGAGATAGGTTCTTTAGCAATCTTCAATACTTTACGTACTTTTTCCAAAGGCATATGAAGCTTTTCAGCCAATTCCTCTGGGGTAGGTTCACGTCCAATTTCATGCAACATTTGACGCGATGTACGCACCAATTTGTTGATGGTTTCGATCATATGAACTGGAATACGAATGGTACGGGCCTGATCTGCAATAGAACGGGTGATAGCTTGACGAATCCACCATGTGGCATAGGTAGAGAATTTATAACCACGGCGATATTCAAACTTATCAACAGCCTTCATCAAACCGATGTTACCTTCTTGAATGAGATCAAGGAATTGTAAACCACGGTTAGTATATTTCTTAGCAATGGAAATCACCAAACGTAAGTTTGCTTCAACCATTTCTTTTTTGGCACGGCCTGCTTCACGTTCGCCTTGTTGTACCAATTGGTTGATACGGCGGAATTCAGGAAGCGGAATACCTGTTTCAGAAACAAGGGAACCAATGCTTTCGCGATATTTCTCTACATCGCCACCATGATTGGCAACGAATTTAGCCCATGCGTTAGATTTGTCTGCAACTTCTTCAAGCCAGCTCGGTTCTAATTCACGACCAAAATATGTCTTCAAGAAATCTTCACGTTTAATTTTACAGCGTGTTGCAAGGCGTAAAAGTTTGCCTTCAAATTGTGTAAGATCTTTAGCAATGCCGTAAAGTTGTTCAACAAGTTCTTCAATGCGACCATTATTCAAGCGTACAGATTTCATTAATTCGATGAGTTCTTTACGATGCTTGTCATAGGTACGATCAGAAGAACGAGAAACTTCTTCACCGGCTTGTGCAGAGGCAAAGCGTTTGTCTTGAACACGTTGCAATTTCGCATAAGTGGCAGAAATTTTCTCGAAAGTCTCAATAACCTCTGGCTTTAATGCTTCTTCCATTGCTGCCAATGACATATTATTTTCATTGTCGACAGAATCTGGATCGTCATCATTTGCGACGTTATTATTTTCGCCTTCTTCTCCAGTAGTCTCACTAGTCGCTTCACCAGAAGTTTCACCGTCAGTGGCTGCTGGTGTTGCAGCAGCTGGTTTGTCTTCAGCAACAGCGGGAGTAGTCGGATCATCGCCCGGCACAACGCCTTCTACAGCTTCTGCGCCTTCAGCTAGCTCTGCTTCCATTTCATCGTTAGGATCACCTGCCATTGTGGCATCTAAATCGATCACATCACGAAGAAGAATATGACCTTCTACTAATTCATCATGCCATGAAGAAATCGCACGCATGGTCAATGGGCTCTCACAAAGAGCGCCAATCATTTTTTCGCGGCCTGCCTCAATACGTTTGGCAATAGCGATTTCGCCTTCGCGTGATAGAAGCTCTACTGTGCCCATTTCACGAAGATACATGCGAACAGGATCATCGGTACGACCGACGTCATCATCACTTAGATTACCGGCAACTTTGCCGTCTTTCTCTTCTCTTTCTTCGCCATCTTCACCAGATTTATTTTCAGCTTCAGCTTCTTCAGCGTCAACGACATTAATGCCCATTTCAGACAATAGGGTCATCACATCTTCGATCTGATCGGTACTGACTTTGTCTTGTGGCAGAGTTGCATTCAATTCATCGATCGTGATGAATCCAGCTTCTTTACCTTTAGCAAGGAGCTTTTTAACTGCTTTATTAGCGTCTTCCAAAACGGGAGAATCACCTTTTTCATCAGTTTTCTTCTGATCAGTAGCTTGTTTTTTGGTGGACATTCTGGTCCTTCCTTAAAATCTTGTGCTTTAAAAATCAAAGATCCTAAAAAATCTTTAACCTTATGGGCTTATTCAAACAGCAATAGGATGATAAAAGTTGCGACCTTTCACCACCTGCCAAATTTTATTTTATTCTTCGCCATCTTCGCCAATACGATAATGGACATTGTCCAAATCATCCCGCATAGCAAAAATACGCGTTTCTTCTTCAGAGGGCTCCTGAGAACCTACTCTATTTCGTCGGCCTAATTCTATAGTAATCTCATCTTGCTCACGTATTCTAAGCATATGATACAACAGGTCGCGCGCTTCTTGTTCCTCTGCGTTTGTTCGGGCCTGACGGGCCAAACTATATACCTGATCGGTAAGGACAAGATCCAGCTGCGTTCGCATGCCGTCTTCTATTAGATGGGATTTAACACTATTTGCGTCAAGAACCTCTTCGAAAGAATTGATCTTTTGTAATCCCGCGCGCAATTTGTCAAGGTCTGCGTCAAATTGAAATCTATCAAGGCTTTCCCCAAAGCTATCAAAAAGGGTGGGGTGGTTGACCATGGTAGCCAAGATGATTTGTTGTTGTCGACGGCTGAGTTCGTTGGCTTCCTGCCGTAAACGGCTTCCAATAGGACTTTTTGCATGGGGTGCAGAAGAGCGATTAAAGCCCCCTCTTTTATCAAATTTAGTACCCGAAGTTTTTTTTGCTGACTGCCCTCTAAATGCCTCCCAAAGGCGTTGAGAAAAGCTAGAGCGATAGTGCTTTTTAACCGTCTCGTCAGGAATCTCATTTGCCAAAGCCATAACTCGGCGTTCCAGATCGGCTTTTTGTTCCGGTGTTTGATGAGGCGATTGATCCAATTCGCGTTGCCAAATGAAGGCATCTAAGGCTTGTGAATTATCAATGGCCTCTTGAAATGCTTTTGATCCACCGGACAATATTAGGCTATCTGGATCTTCCCCTTCGGGCATAAAAATGAACGATAGGCTTTTGCCAGGTTGAAGAAGGGGCATGGCACGTTCCGCGGCACGCCCTGCTGCTTTTTGACCGGCCTCATCCCCATCTAGGCTCATATAGGGAAGATTGTGCATTTTCCACAACTCTTGAATTTGTTCTGGAGTAACTGCGGTGCCAAGGG
Organism: uncultured Curvivirga sp.; assembly: GCA_965602285.1. Classification (GTDB taxonomy): domain Bacteria; phylum Pseudomonadota; class Alphaproteobacteria; order UBA8366; family Aestuariispiraceae; genus Curvivirga. Next base: position 8,824 of record CBFCZA010000091.1, read on the forward strand.
GGGCGACGCCGCCTTCAAAGCCCGCCTGTGCCAGTGCAATGACATCCATATAGCCTTCTGCCACAATTAAGGGCTGACCATCATGGGTGGCTTGGCGTGCCTCTGCATGGTTATAAAGGGTGCGTCCCTTATCAAATAAAGGTGTATCGGGGGAGTTGATGTATTTCCCAACACCTGCGGCCTTGGAATCCCCCATGAAACGACCGCCATAAGCAATGATTCGGTTACGTCTATCTGCGATAGGAAATATGATGCGATCTCTGAAAAAGGCATATGGTGCGCGATTGTCATTTGATTTTCTAAAAATGCCAGCCCCTAAAAGCTGTTCCATTTCTACATTCTCTAATTTTGCGGCACTTAATAAACCATCCCCATTAGACGGGGCATAACCTAAGCGAAACCGTGCGATGGTTTGATCTGTTAAACCGCGATCACGAAGATATGCTAGGGCTTGTCGTCCTTCGGAGCTTCGTAACATACGTTGATAATAACGGCACGCAGCTTCGGTAGCATCATAAAGATTGGCTTT
>CBFCZA010000092.1:0-9340 GCA_965602285.1 uncultured Curvivirga sp.
GTTATCTTCAATTTCTTTTTGAACAGCTAAAGCTGCTGCACAGGCTGTGGGATGGGCAAGATATGTATGTCCATGCTGGAAAAAGCCACGTCCATTGACGATAGCATCAGATATTTTGCCACTTAATAACATGGCACCAATGGCTTGATATCCCGCACCTAATCCTTTTGCTGTCGCTAGGATGTCAGGAGAGATACCTTCTTGTTCGCATGCAAATAGGCTACCTGTTCGACCCATACCGCACATGACTTCATCTAAAATAAGAAGGATGCCATGTTTGTCACAAATTTCTCGTACATGTTTGAAATAACCGGGGACGGGTGTTAGTGCGCCTGATGTGGCCCCGACCACTGGTTCAGCTACGAACCCGATGACATTTTTCGCGCCGAGAGTTTCGATACGTTCTTCAAGTTCTTTCGCCAAACGCAAACCATAATCTTCTTCTGTTTCATTAGGTTTTTTGTCGCGATATGCATAACAGGGGTTAACATGTTCAGCATCCATCAATATTGGTTCAAACTGTTGTCGGCGCCACATATTCCCCCCAATGGAAAGAGCCCCGATAGTATTTCCATGGTAACTTTGGCGACGGGTGATGAAATGTTTTCTAGAAGGCTCACCTAATTCTATGAAATATTGGCGGGCAAGCTTAATAGCTGATTCCATTGCTTCGGAACCACCAGATACGAAATATGTATAGTCTAAGCCATCTGGTGCACGATCTATAAGGAAATCTGCCAATTCTTCAGCAGGGTTACTTGTGAAGAAAGCTGTATGGGCGAAAGCTATTTCGTCGACTTGATCTTTGATTGCTTGGCGTACTTTTTTATTGGAATGACCCAAGCAAGAGACCGCGGCCCCACCAGAAGCGTCTATGTAGCGTTTTCCATCATCTGCGATGATATAGGGTCCATCGCCTTTGATTGCTATAGGCAATGATTCGCCCGGTTGGCGATGAAGGATGCGGCTGGATTGAATGGGCATATTTTACTGCTTTATCTCTTGAGAATTTACTGACAGTAAACGCCAAGTGATCATTCAATCAATCGAGTTTTTCTAATGTAAGGTGTTAGTTTTTCTAACACCTAGATCTTGGGGATGTAGCGCTCTAATGATACACGGTTTTTTGAATGGGTTTCTGCCTGATCAATGATCCAATCTCGAAAGATTTTGATCGACTGCCGATTTTCTGTTTTCTTAGGATAAGAAAGATAATAGGCATTCCTATTGCGTAGAAAAACATCAAATGGGATGATTAAGTTTCCTGCATCTAAATCCTTAGATGCCAAAATACTACCCGCGGCGATGATCCCTTGTCCATCTATCGCGGCCTGAAGGGCCAATGCGGAATCTGCAAAAAAATGACCTGTGTCTAAATCAATATTTTCGACCTTGGCTTGATCTAACCAAGCTTGCCAAGCAGACCCATCATCGTCGTGGATCAATGTATGGTGGCGTATGTCCAAAGGTTGATTAAGGGGAGTATTTTCATTTAAGAGGCCTGGTGAACATGCAACAAACGTATCAACATCAAATAACTTCACCATTTCCACATCACAAGATTGGGGTTTTCCCCATCTTATGGCGACATCGGCTTCTACTTGTTTAAAACCACCAAAACTAGCGCTAGGTAAAAGGCGAAGTGTTATATGGGGAAATTTGCATTGAAAATCATTTAAACGTGACACTAACCAATGGCTTGCAAAGGCTGCTGTCAAATTGATGGTTAGGGCATCTGTATCTACATCTTCAAAAAGTTCGGTTGTAATATTCTCTAGGCTGTTCAAGGCTTCACTTGTTACTGGTAATAGTTTTTTACCATGATCGTTGAGGCTTATTTTTCCATTTGCCCGAAGAAAAAGGGACTTTTGAAAGTATTCTTCCAAGATTTTAATTTGTTGGCTGACCGCGCCATGGGTCACATGCAATTCATCTGCAGCCTTTGTGATACTCTCTAGGCGGGCGGTTGCTTCAAAGACACGTAAAGCCTTTAGTGGTGGGAGTTTTCGTTGCATGAAAGAACGTTTCCAACATTGGTTACGGTTTATGGCATTAAGGCATATACCTATGGTTTTTACTATATAAATTCAATGTTTCCACCAATATTAATCCTAGGTAAACAACTTTAGGTGCAGATTGCTTCAACCTTGGGGATAAGCAAAAAAAAGCCCTTCTAGCATAGGTGCTTCAGTCATTATAGGATCTGCCGTATATATATTTTATCGAGAGAAAAAACTAAGTGAAAATGAAAATAAGGGAAAATAGTGATGAGTGAAGGACCTAAGGAAATACCTGCTAATTGTGAGCATATAGCCTTGGTAGGGTGTGGCTTTGCAGGCACGAGTGCATTTTTTCAATTGGTAGACCGGTTTCCAATCAAAAAAATATCTATTTTTGAAACGTCAGGGAATTTTGGGAAGCCTTTGCTATACAGCTACTGGATGTTGAAAGTGAGTGTCGTTATAGAGAAGAATATGAAACGGCTATGCTGTGTTACATCGCTGTTTGTCCGGTTCCGATAGCTGAAAAACTATTGGCCTTGTTGAAGGCTGGCCGCCTTTCTATTGTTAACGGTGTGTCATATGTAAATCTGGATGAGGACGCTAAGGCTTATACCATAACCCATCAATATGGAACTGAGAGAGCAGAAGTATTAGTGAATACAACTGGGTCAGTTGATAGATATATTCAAAAGGATACCCAACCAAAATTAATTAAAAGTTTAAGGGAAAATGGACTAATCGAAGCTTATCAACGAGAAGGCATGGTGACGAAGGGGGCGGCTGTAGATCTTAAGATCTACAAGCTTCCAAAAACTAAAATATAGACATGGCAAATATGCTTTTATGAGGAGCTGGTTTTTTCACAAGCTCTGCACATTTAATGGCCTCAATAGTGGAGAAAATACTAGACAACATTTTTAAAACTAGTGACGCAAGAACAACTGCAGGCAAGGCAAATAAAAAACTAAATTGATAATTTGATACCTAGTTTAGTGTATTAAAGGTGGCAATATTCAAAACATAAGAATCTCGGTGAAATTCAATTAAGCCCGCATCTCTCATTTCCTCTAAAGAAGCTATAATGCTTGGAATTAACTTTTCATGTTTCTTATTCAAATAATGATAAAGTTGAACAGTAGAGAGGGCAGGCGTAAGGGCATTTATACCAACCAATGAATTTTCTTTTATGTAATTGAGGCCTGTTATATGAGGAAGAATAATAAAATCTAATCTATTACGTTTTAGCATTGTAAATAAATTTTCAACAGATGGAACATATTTTATATTCAAACCACTGTCTTTGTTTTCGACAAATTTCGAACCAAGTAATGCGCCAATTTGATGGTTTTTTAAGGAATCCCATTCCTTTAATTTAAAATCTTTTTTCTTTGTAAAGGCGACCCCTCTTAGCTCACTTACTACGATGGGAATACGAATTAGGTTCTCAAACTCTTTGTTAACTCCTGCAAGGCGGGCTATTTCGCCGTCTGTTTTTCCTGAATTCGCTTCTTCTAGGGCTCTAATTGCAGGGAGGTCTCTAAATTGAGTTTGAATTCCAATACGCTCATATGCTTCGTGGATGACTAATTTGGCTACTTCTTGTGGTCCTGAATTTTGAATGCTTGAGAATCGCATGGTTTCTGAAGATTCAGCTAAGGGAATGAAACCAAAGAAGAGAGAAAAGCTAAAAACGGTCAATAAATCAGTTGTTTTTTTCATTTGCTTTATTTACCTAACGGGCCTTATATAATCCCCTTATCTAATGTATAGGTTTTTTATTGAAGGTGAAGAGAAAAGCGCGGTTTTGGAAAATTCAATTAAATGCAAGGCTTTAGCGTTGTTGGATTTATTTGCGTTTAATTTTTACAACACGACCACCTTTAGCGTGGCGGTAGCCTTTTTTTAAAGAGCCATCGGGGCTGACACCAACGTCTTTAGCTTTTTTAACACCGGTTTTTTTGATTTTTTTTGCCACATTAATGACCTTTCGGTATTGGTATTGGGCTTCGATTGGAAGGGTTCTTAAATAGAGAAACCATCTAGCTTATTTCTGCTATGCCCTTATGTAAAATTAAGTATATGATATCTTTGTGCTTGTTGCAATTCATTGTAGGTTTGTTAGGGGCTAGAGATCCACACCACACCACTATTGTGCGGTGTATAGACATCATCGCAGCTAGAAGAGTTTCTTAATGCGCGCCTTCGTTCATTGCGAAAGAATAATTTCAACACCGGCTGCTTCTAATTCCATCAAAAGCTTACCCGTTGGTGCCGTATTACAGACAATTCTGTCAATTTGAGAAAATGTGCAAACTTCAAAAGATGCAATTTTGTCAAATTTCGTATCATCCACAAGTATCGTGAGAGTTTCTGACTGTGCGATCATGGCACGGGCTACTTGCGCTTCTTCGATATTGAAATCCATAGCACCTGCTCTCTCATCCATCGCAGCAATCGTCAATACAGTGTGATGGGCACGAAATGATCTAATTTGTGCTGCGGTTATAGTGCCTACGGTTTGGTTATTATCAGAACTAAACTCCCCCCCTAAAAGGAATACTTTATTACCTGTCCCCGAAGCTGAGATTGTCCTAGCAATATCGGTAGAGTTTGTAATGATGGTCAATCCAGAAGCCGCAGCCAATGCTTCTGCAAAATAAAGGGTTGTTGAACCTGTATCGATAAATATTGTCTCGCCTTTTGCGAAGAGAAAACTTGCCTCTTTTGCCACTTTAGCTTTGGCTTCACTATTCTCTGTCATACGTTGTTGATAAGAATCTTCCCCCATCACACGCGGTAACATCGCCCCGCCATGGATTTTTTGAATTTTACCTTTATTTGATAAATCTGTTAAGTCTCGACGAATTGTTTCGCGAGATATATCCAGCATAGTGGCCAACTCATTAACTGTAACGCGCTCTTTTTGGCGAATTAATTCGATTATCTTGCTTTGGCGCTGAAAGATCTTCATATATTTCTCCAGATAGTATTAACGATTTACTCTACCGAAAGATACTCGTTTTTCACTGGCTTACTTTTAGTCGAAAAGTCGTTCAATGAAAATATAATTAGATAAAATTTAATTCTTCTAATTCCCTAATATGAAAACGATCTCTTATCTGCACCCAACAATATGATGTCGATAGGTTGATCTTTCTCAAATATATTAGATTGAAGGTGGATGTTTTTGAGCGTGATGCGTCTTGCTGGCAAACAACATTTTGTTTCTTGATGTAGTATTTCAGTCCCTTGGCATAGTTGAACTGTTCCGTTAAACGAAGTCGTAACATGAAATGACAGATCGAATATAATTTCTTTTGATTTGTCTGGACGGAGGACACTTGGCGCTGTCATTTTGATGATAGCACCATGTCGAATGGGTAGGATATTATCTGCGACTTTATGCTTCCCTGTTAGTACCTCCGCTACATGTAGACCAACTTTTAACCCTTCAAGGTAACATTGATCCCCCATGTCGGCAGGATGAATAGCATTACCAGTAGCCGATATAGTCGGATCAGATGTAACCCAATTTTGATCTACCTGCGTTATCCTATTGCTTAAATTTATAGTTAAATGGCTTGCTGCGGCAAGGCTATTCTCGCCTATAAAGTTGCCACTAAAGATCACCCCATCACATGGGATTTTCATATTATTGCCATCAAGCTTTTCGATTGTGACTTGTTTTAAAATTTCAATATCTTCTATATCAGAGATCTTACTATTATAATGGATAGGTATGCCTAATAGACGGGCGAACAGCGCCATAGGTCGATAAGCCGTTATGCGTGAGTTTTCCTCAATCATCGCGGCAGGTTTTATACCAGCATGGCGCAAGGTCCATAAAGCAGAGAAACTTACTAATTCAGTACCTATAATGACGGGACGCTCGAACGGGCGTAATCCCAAAGAATAAATGAATTGTTGCAATGCCCCTGTGGTCATAACACCTTGTGGGCGCAATCCCGATACCAACCGCCCATGACGTGGTGTTTCACGGGCGCCAGTAGCCAAGATAATGTGGCGGGCACAAATAATGCGAAGACCCGATGGTGTTGCGACCTCCAATTTGCCACCTGCCTTTAGGGCTGTAACTGTCGTGTTGGTTTTAAAATGAACATTCGGGCATTTATCCAACAATGCACGGATATATTTAGGGCCAGTTAAGGGGCGTTTGAAAACCAGCAAACCAAAACTGGGGTGATGTGTATGACGCGGTATGCCACCGATATGATCTTCGCGCTCTAAAACAACAATATCCTTAATGCCTGCTTGAGAAAGCGCAGTCGCGGCTGCTATGCCAGAAGGGCCAGAACCAATAATGACAGCATCATGATCATAATCACTCATAATCGACCATCCTCATCAATAGCTAAGGATGGTGTTAGTTTTCCCTGCGTTAAGTTAGCGACCTTTGCGCTGCAGTAAAATCCGTTACAACGCCCCATCATCACGCGTGTTCTACGTCGAAGACCCCCAAGACTTCTAGCAGGTACTTCACCATTAACGGCCTCTTCAATCTCTGCACGGGTTACACGTTCACAATGACAAACAATTTCAGTGCCATCACCATACTGATAGGCACGCTTTTCATGCTCTGCCAACATGGGCATCTTCGGTACATCCCCGCCCCAAACGGGGCTAAATTCAGAAATATCTGGGTATGTTTCAGTGCAGAGTTTTTCTACATAAGCCGCAATGCCAAGCGAAGCTGACAGGCCCGTTGATCGAATACCATTAACGCCAATCCAGTTCTTTCCTTTTTCGGCACTGATTTGATAATCTTTAAACTGTGTAGCAGGACGCAACCCTGCATATGTCGCGGTTACGGCATGATAGTTTAGGCCCGGTAACAGGCGATTGCCCATTTTAATTAAATCTTCAAGAACTTCCTTATCAACACGAGCGACATCCCTATCTTTTTGTTCCTCGGCAGTGGGGCCAAGTAGCAGGTTTCCAAAAATTGTCTTAGTGAGCACTACGCCCTTTGTAATAGCCGTAGGGACAGGTAAGATAATAGAATTGATTAAACTACTAGCGCTCTTATCGTAGACTACGAATTGTCCTTTACGTGGGCGAATTTCAAAAGCAGGAGGGCGACAAATCTGTTCTATATTATCACCATTATTGCCAGTGCAATTAATTACAATGCGGCTAGAAAACTGATTTTTATCTGTTTGGAGATGCCAAAGATTACCATCAAACTCACCAGCTGTAACCTCAGCATTAAACTGATAGCTAGCGCCAGCTCTCACCGCCTGTTTTAAATATGCTAAAGGCGCACTCCATGGGTCCATTACATATTCCCGCGGCACCTCAACTGCACCAAGAGCCTTCGTAGATAAATTAGGTTCACGTTTGATAATGTCTTTAGGGGTTATTTGTTTAACATCCGTAATGCCGTTTACTTGTGCCTTGGAAACAATCTCATCTAACTGTGCCAATTGTTCTTCATTCCAAGCGACAACCAGTGCACCAGTTTTCAAAACAGGTAAATTCATCTCCTCATAAATTTCTAAATATTCACGATACCCGGCTTGTACGCAGGTCAATTCTAAACTGTCGGGAGGTGCATCAAAGCCTGTATGCAATATTGCACTATTTGCTTTGCTCGCCCCAGATAATATATCTTTGCCACGTTCTAATAGCAGTGTTTTTGCCCCAGCAAGTGCAAATCTGCGCGTGATTGCACAACCTACAACCCCACCGCCAATAACGATCACATCCCAGCGTTCAGAACTTTTGCCTCTGAATTGTCCATGTTTTGCGTGATCAGTTTTCATTTTCATTGCCCACTAATGTTTCTGAATACTCTTCAAACAGATATGATTCACTTTTAGTTACTTCTATTAAATGGGTAATTAGGTTTCTTTCCTGACTCCAATAATGAAGGTGATACGCTGGTTTTTCCAATAGGAACTGCGAAGGTTCTTCTAGAGTAAGATCCAAGAGCAATCGCATCCCAATACTTGGTGCGGTACTAACAACAGTTCCTTTCCAGCGTGTAAATGTGGGTAGATGAATATGTCCACAAAGGATGCCTTCTATGTTGTTGTATTTCTCGATCACATCGCCAAATTTGTCAGCCCCCTTGAAACCATCAATGTCAGTTTCAATGACACCTAATTTCAATGGTGGATGATGCATAAAAATAAGAGTTGGTTTTTCAGTGTTTTCAGACAAGCGTTGGTCCAGCCAATTGGCTTTTGTTTGGCAAATATTCCCGCCGGGCTCCCCTGAACTTGTGCTGTCTAGCGCGATCATCCGAATATCAAAATCATCGATGACGTAGTTTATTGAATCCTGCCCTTCTGATCCTTTAATAGAGGAGCATCGACCTTGACCGAAAGTAGACAGCAAGGTCGAGACCTCATCATGATTTCCCGGAACAACATAATAAGGCATGTGGAGGTTATTTAATAAATCTCTGGCATATTCGCATTCTTCTGCACCAGCAGAATCTGTTAGATCCCCTGTCACCAGAACGATTTCAGGTCGCGGAGAAAGTTGATTAATATGATCCACGCAAAGTTTCAGGTTTTCGCCCATAGGGGCAATACCATATGTTTTCTTGTCTCTGCCTACGATGTGGAGGTCGCTTAATTGTGCGATCAACATATTATATGCTCCTCACAAATCTGTTTCATGATTGTTGTTTCTTTCCACTGATAAAGAAATTAGCGATGGCTAAAAAGCTAATCACAAGCACAATTAAAAATGAAACAGCATTTAGAACAGGCGTCGAGCTAAACCGAATACGTGAATATAAATCGAGAGGTAAAGTCGGGTCTGAACCAATCAGGAAAATCGTGGTATTTATGTTCGAAAAACTTAAAATAAAAGCAACAACAAAAGCCCCTATGATCGCAGGGCGCAGAAAGGGTATCGTCACATATAATATGGCTTCTAATCGTGTGGCCTTGAGACTTAGCGCTGCCTCTTCTAGAGTTCTATCAAACTTTTTTAAACGTGCTGCAACAAGTAACATGACATAGGTTGCACCAAAGGAAAATTGCCCGAGAATAACCAACCAATAACTTGGTCTGAATAGTTCTATGTCGATGCCAAAATTATCTTCAATATGATTTCCAGCAGCCGTCGCTGTCAATAAAATGGATATACCTAAAATAACACCAGGGATAACCAACGGTGTTAAGGCGAGAAAGTACAACAACCCTTTAAATCGAAACTCTTCTTCTTCAAAGAGCAAGGCAGCAATCGTGCCGATAATAGTGGACATTGTTGCAACGATAAGCCCCGTCGTGATGCTCACATAAATACTTGTCAAAAGGCCTTCATCAGCAAAAAGACCTTCTCTTTCATCTGAAGTAGAGAAG
>CBFCZA010000093.1:0-9268 GCA_965602285.1 uncultured Curvivirga sp.
GCCATAGAATAAGCTTCTTCACCATTGCCACACCCTGCCACCCAAATATTAATCTCTGGGTAGGTTTTCAAAATAGGTACAACATCTTCACGTAAAGCTTTATAGAAAAGGGGATCTCTAAACATTTCAGAAACTTGAATAGATAAAAATTCCAATGCGATGGTTAAAAATCTTTCGTCATGAAACATTTTAACCATCAGTTCGGAAACATGTTTTAATTCGTAATGTTGTTGTAGTTCTTTGACACGTCGCGTTAATGACCCTCGCGCATAATCATTAAAATCATAACCAAATCGACGCTTCATACCTTCTAAAAATAATTCAAGTTCAATTTGATCAATTTCATTTTGAAACATTTCAATTTATCCCTTCAAAGAAGAGCCAGCATTTTAGCCGCTAATTCATCTACATCCACAGGTTTGGGCAAATAATCATCCGCCCCTGCAGCAATGCATTTCTGTTTTTCGCCCGCCATAGCTTTTGCTGTTACGGCAATGATAGGAATGTCATCAAATTGTGGTTGCTCTCGGATTTTCTTAATCGCACTCATACCATCCATTTCAGGCATCATAATATCCATCAATATAATATTAATGGCTTCTTCCGTCGAAAGCTTATCAAGGGAAACCAACCCATTTTTAGCAATTGTGACATGACAGCCGAAATCTTTTAAAACCTTTGAAAGGGCAAAAACATTTCTCATATCATCATCAACCAGCAACACATGTGCGCCATTAAAATTCACATTTTGTAATTTCTGTTGGATTGTCTTTGATTTATGTATTTTTTCTTTTTGCTCCTGCGGTAATTTTGAAACTACACTATGAAGAAATAAATTTACTTCACTTAGTAATCTTTCCGCTGAACGATCCCCTTTAATAACAACACTATCGGTATATTCACGTAGTTCCTCTATTTCGGCGCGTTCTAATTCTCGGCCGGAATAAATAACAACAGGTGGCAACTCAATTTCTTCAGTAGCCTTCATAGCCCTTAAAAACTCAAACCCATCTTCATCGGGAAGCCCTAAATCTAGAATGATACAATCAAATGTTTTCTCATTGAGAAGCGCCAGCCCTTCTTTGCTAGTAGATGCAAATGTCACCGAAATATTACCCGCTTCCATGACTTTTCCTATAGCAACTTGAGAGGCATAATCATCTTCTATCATCAATATATTACGATCAGACTTCGATGACATATCCAACCGGCTAATCACTTCATTTATCGTATCCATACCAATAGGCTTCATCGCAAAGCCAACAGCGCCTTTGTCTAAGGCACCGACAAGGTCTTCTTCTCCTGATAGGATATGTACAGGAATAGAAGATATCTCACGGTTTTCTTGAAGCTTTCGTAAAACTTCCCAACCATCCGTGCCCGGTAAATTAATATCTAGAATAATCCCCGTAGGCATTAGTTTTTTTGCTAAAGCAAGTCCTTCATCAGGGTCCGTAGCAATCACACCCTTAAAGCCACGCTTTTGAACTTGTTTCATTAATAACGTCGCAAAGACCTTATCATCCTCTATGATCAACATAACTTGTTGGCCATCGACAATATTGTCGCGATCATCAGAGATTGAAAACCCAACATTTTTAGACGTTTTTTCAATTAAACGTGAGGCCGCTTCTTCTCCAATTGCAGGGGCATGAGAAGGGGCATGAGAGCCTTTTAATGTATCAAAATTTAAAGCGCTTTCATTTGTATTCTCATTCGCAAAGAACGGATCACTCTCTATTTCTTCATCATCAATCGCTTCATAATGTTCAGGAAGAATAACCACAAATGTAGTTCCCTTGCCTTCTTCACTATGCGCGCCTACATAACCACCCATAATTTCAACCAGCGACTTGGTGATGGTTAGACCTAAACCTGTTCCACCATACTTTCGGCTCGTGCTTCCATCTGCTTGTCGGAACGCCTCAAAAACCTTTGGTAATTGCTTTTGTGTCATACCAATGCCACTGTCTTTAACACGAAAGGCTATATATTTGATCGTTGGATCCAGCTCTGCTTTTTCTATCTCTTCTTTTAATGGAACATCAACGTTGAGGCTTACTTTTCCTTTTTCCGTGAATTTAAAAGCATTTGATAAAAGGTTATTCAAAACTTGTTGTAGTTTGGTTGGATCGGAATAAATGATATCCGCCACATCATTAGAAGTCTTTATTTCAAATTTAGTCTCATTTGAAATGGCAATGGGCGAAAATGAACTCCTGACCATGCTAAGAAGGTCTTTTACCTCTACCTTTTCTGGTCTTAATTCTGTTTTCCCTGCTTCGGTTTTAGATAAATCTAAAATATCATTAATCAAGGTTAATAGATGCTTTCCACTTTCGTGAATGATCGTGGCCGCCTCAATATCATCCTCTAATAAATTTCCATTTTTATTCTCACTCAACAACCGTGCTAATATCAATAAGCTATTTAAAGGCGTGCGTAATTCATGGGACATATTTGCCAAGAATTGAGATTTATAATGGTTAGCTTTGCGCATTTCTTCAGCAAATATTTCTGCCGCATTTTTAGCATCACTTAAATCGCGTTGGCGTTGTTCCAATATTTTCGTCTTAATGGAAAGCTCCTCATTACCCATTCGAAGCTCTTCATCTGATGCCTGTAAGGCTGAAGTTTTCTCAGCAAGTTGCTGTGTCTTGGCGCGTAGCTCTTCGTTACTCGCCCGAACTTCTTCTCCTTGTGAACGTAATTCTTCTTCTGACGCCAATAGTTCCTGCGCTTGATTTTGGCTTCGAACCAACAAGCCTTCCGTTTTACTTGCACGCGTTAAATTCTCAAGATAAAGAGCCAGCACAGGTGTAATACTGTCCAATAATGCATGCTGAATTTTCCCTAAAGGATCAAAAGCCCCAAGCTCTAAGACCCCATATAATTGTTCATTATGTACAACAGGTATTAAATAAAGCCTTTTCACAGGCAGGCTGCCAGAACCAGAAACCACACGCGAATATTCATCTGGAATATTATGAATCTCCATCAATCTTTGGCTAATCGCACATTGTCCTACTAAACCGTCCCCAAGTTCGAAGGTACTTTGTGTCCCTGCCTTTTTTGCCAATCCAAAAGAGGCTAGTCGTTGTAATAAATCATAATCTGTATTGAAGTAGAAAAAAGAACCGACCACACAATTTAAAGATTCAGTTAAATCATTTAAAATAAATTTAGCCGCTTCATCGATCTGGCGTGCCTGCTGCAAATTATTGGATATTTTATTTGCGTAAGACTGTATCCAGTTCTGATCTGTTTTTTCTAGTAATGCCTGTTTAAATAATTGGGCTGAATTCGCCATGTCACCAAATTCATCAGACCGGTTCACTGCAGGAATTTCCGTTGATAAATCCCCACTAGCAAGGCGCGTGAAGCTATTGCTTAAGGCAGTTGCCGCTTTCACCACGCGATTATAGATGATCAAAAAACTACCAACAAAAACAGAGATCAGAAATATAAAAATAATGAATGTATAACTTCTTTGATCTCGAATTTTATTTTCAATCGCTAACAATTCTTCATTGGTACGCTTTTCTACAGATTTAAAGAACTGCGTGATTGGCTCTGCTATATTCACAAGATGTAAATTATACGCATCATCATATAGCCTATTTAAAATCGCCCTATGACGCCGTGAAAATTCAGTATCTCTTATATTCGTACCTTTGAAGTTATCTAATCCAAATTCTTCTTTTAGCAACTTTACCTCTTGGAAAACCCTCATCTCCACTTTAGCTAATTCATTTGAAAGAAATTCAGAATGCTTAAAAAAGGAAACCTCTTCCTCGCTGAAATTTTGATCTTGGATGAGCTCTAAAAGCGAAACAGGCAAACTATCAGAATATGCCTCCTCATCAGATAAGAGATGAAAGTCCCAATAGTTATTATAATAATTCTTAGGCCTAGGAATGAAACCTAAACTAATATCCAAGACAGCATTATATTGCTTTGCAAATCTTTCTTCGCCAGTCGTTGCATAGACACGGGCCAGACGTGTCAGTGAAGCAGAATCCTGCCTTAAATTATCTGCCAATTGAAATGCTATATGACGTTGGTCATATTTTTCTTCACTTATGGAATCATAATTTTCTAGTTTCAAAAAAGAGGCATATAGCGCAATCACTGCGGCTATATTTAATACTGCTAGGATAGCAAAAATACGTAACAAAGACATTTTGCTAATACTCCCTCTTTCCTTAAAGAATTAATCGAAAAAAACTATAAGATTTATTCATTTTTATACTGCTCACACCACAATAAGAAATCTTTTTCTCTTAAAGGCTTACTGTAATAATAACCTTGCCCAACATCACAATTCATCTGTCGAAGGCGTTCACATTGTTCAAGATGCTCAATACCTTCTGCAACCACATTCATATTTAATTTATGCGCTACACTAATCACCATATCTGCAATATGTGCATCAGATGTATCGGTCATAATATTTTGAATGAATGAACGGTCAATTTTCAAACTTGTTGCTAATAATGATTTCAAATGTGTTAAAGAAGAATAACCTGTACCAAAATCATCAAGAGCAATATCAATGCCTAACCCCTTGATATTTTCAAGTGTTTCCCCCGTCACTTCGATAGATTCCAATAACGACGTTTCCGTTATTTCTATCTCTATTTGTTCCGATGTCGCTCCGCTTTCTTCCATAGTTTTTTGGAGAAATTGAACAAATTCCTTTGACTTAATTTGCTCTACTGAAACATTAATTGCGATGGGAATAGGTCGTCCAAATTTGGCACCCCAATTTACAACGGTCTTACACACATCCGAAATAATCCAGTCCCCTAGTTCCCGTATCAATCCCGTAGATTCAGCTAAAGGAATGAAATGATCTGGATAAACCAGGCCGTCAGTAGGGTGATTCCAACGGATAAGAGCTTCTGCGCCCATTAAATTATTAGTCTTAAGATCTATCTTTGGTTGGTAATAAAGTTCAAATTCATTCTTTTTAATCGCCTTCTCTAATTGAACGATTAAATCATTTCGTAAATGAAAAGCCCGTGACATAGCCTCATCATAAAAATTATAAACATCACCGCCATCTGCCTTGCTTCGGTGAAGGGCAAGGTCAGCGGCCTTCAGAATGGAATCACCATCATTCCCATCTTGAGGAAAAATAGCAATACCAACCCCAGCTGTAGGGGTGATATCATCCCCAAATAGGTTAAGTGTTTTGCCAACCACTTTCATGGCTTTCTCTGCAAGGTCCACGACAAGATCTAAATTATCAGCATCTTCTAAGATGAACGCAAATTCATCCCCGCCAACCCGTGCTAGGAATGTATCCTTTAATCCAATTTCCAAAAGGCGTTGGCTGATATCTGTGAGCACTAAATTGCCCACTGTTTGACCGTAGGAATCATTTATATGCTTAAAATTATCTAAATCCATAAACATTACGGCTAAAGAATGGGCCGACGCCTTTGCCTCAGAAACTGATTTAACGATCGTCTCATGGAATGCGTTTCTATTGGGTAATCTAGTCAGGCGATCATGCAGTTCCAGATATTCAATAATTTCATTGGCCCGTTGTCGTTCTGAAACATCTTGGATTGCACCTTCAATCTTTCGAAGAACGCCGTCTTGATAAATAAATAAAGTCGTGCAGAATAGATGGCATTGGATCCCTTTTTTATTTTTAACCTCAACTTCAAAATCGTATTTATCCCCCATTTCAATCGCAACTTTTTTCATCTGATTTAAATGATAGTCACGATTTTCTTTGTCTAGAAAGGAAAATAAAGAATTCACATTTGGGTCAATTTGAACATCCTCTCTCATTTCACCTGCTAAAATACGACGCACGCGAGAAGAAAGGGTTTCCGTCCAATCGATAGGGTTGATGCTCCATCCCCCAATTTTAGCTAGGGCTTGAGTATGCGACAATTCAGCCGTTCTTTCGGCGACACGCCTCTCTAAAGAAGAATTAATCTCTTCTATCTGACGGCGTTGTTCATATAAGCGAAGAAAGATTGTTACCTTGGAAAGTAGAATATGCTCTTCAATTGGTTTTTGGATATAATCGACAGCCCCAACGCCATAACCACGGTCCCTATTCTGTTCATCCCTATATGCAGCAGTAATGAAAATAATGGGAATTTGATTCCATTCATCATGATCTTGAAGTATGGAGGCTAATTCAAACCCATCCATTTCAGGCATCTGAACATCTGTGAGAATTAAAGCAAATTCATTTTCTAATACTTTTTCAAGAGCCTCGCTCCCAGAAGCGGCTTGAATAATATTTACTTCGATTTCCAATCCCCGAAGCAATGCCTTTAAAGCCACTAAATTAGCAGAGACATCATCAACAATCAGTATATTAGGTATCATATTTTCTTGTATACCCCACTATGATATTTATAAAAATATCGCCCCCAACTATCACTCATTGCAATACGAAGATGCATGAAAGATCTATAATAAAATACTCAAAATCAATGAATTAAACTAAATATAATCTATTTTATCAAACATAAATTTTGACGATTATCCCTATCATATTAAAATCGATAAATATTACCCTAAATCATAATCATTTAAAAAGGGTTAACATTATACGATGAAGTATAAAAAAACAGCTGATTTCTAAAATAATGCACGGGCATTATAAGCATCATTAATAAGGTAAATGCGTACCACAGTCGATTTTATTGCCCCGTTGAAACTCTTCTGCCGTCATAGGCTTCTTCCCTGGACGTTGAAGCTTTTTAATTCGAAGTGCATTTTCCCCACAACTAACGATGAGGCTATCGCAAGAAACAAAGCCAGGAGTATGTGTTTGATCTACTACTTCTGCATCTAAAACCTTTATGCGGTCTTTATTACAATCAAAGAAGCATCCCGGCCATGGTGACAGGGCTTTTATTTTTCGGACAAGTTCACTGGCAGAACACATCCAATCTAGGCGACCTTCTGACTTTTGTAATTTCTCTGCATATGTCACCCCTTCATTTGGCTGAGGGGTCGGGGATAACTTTTCTTCTGCTAGACCATTGATCGCTGGTAAAATCATATCGGAACCCAATGCAGCCAACTGATCGTGAAGCGTTTGTGCATTGGTTTCATCTGTAATAGCGACTTTTTCAACCAATAACATATCACCCGTATCAAGACCGATATCCATTTGCATGATGGTGACACCGGTTTCCTCATCACCTGCCATGATAGCACGCTGGATCGGGGCGGCACCACGCCACCTTGGCAATAAAGATGCATGGACATTTATACATCCAAGCCTTGGGGCTTCTAAAATTTCTTTTGGCAGCAGAAGACCATAAGCAACGACCACAGCTATATCTAGATCAAGGGTTGAAAACTCTTTTTGGGCATCTTCAGTTTTCAAGCTTTTAGGATAGCGGACTTTAATGCCTGCCTCCTCTGCACGTAGCTGCACAGGAGATTTTCGTTCTTTTTGCCCGCGTCCAGCTGGACGTGGGGGTTGGGAATAAACACAAACCACCTCATGTTTTGAGTTCAGCAATGCATCCAGTGTTCCAACTGAAAAATCTGGGGTACCCATAAATGCAATGCGAAGCTTGGTCATTGGTTTAATCCTAAAAATTACATTATTTTAAGCGGCGTCTTTCATCAACTTCTTCAATTTTCGCATAATCATGTTACGTTTTAATGAAGAAATATGATCTACAAAATTAATGCCGTCCAAATGATCTATTTCATGCTGAACGCATGTGGCAAGAAGTCCATCCGCAGACATTTCTTGAGCTGCGCCCATTTCGTCCAAATATTTAACTTTCACTTCGGCAGGACGATCTACAGCCGCATATTGTTCTGGAAAACTTAAACAACCTTCTTCATAGCTATTCACGAAATCAGCTTCCCAAATAATTTCAGGGTTTGCCATTTTTATCGGCTGCGGTCCTGTTTCTTCATCACCAATATCCATGACAATGACACGTTGAGAAACACCAACTTGTGGTGCTGCCAAACCGATCCCCGGCGCATCATACATTGTTTCCAACATATCATCCATAAGTTGACGCACGTCATCTGTAACAGCCTCAATAGATGGTGCTTTTTTCTTCAACACTGGATGTGGTGCCACTAGAATAGGTAAAATAGCCATTTTTCTGCCTTAAATTAAAATTATTGCTTATGTAATAGGTAGGTTCTTATAGCTCATTCGTCAATATATCGAAACGATACAATTGATAATTGTCATTGTAAAAATCTTTACCTTTTCTTCCGAATCATGGCCTTTTAGGGGATGGAAAATATATGGATATACGCATCTCTTGTGCTTGGCTTCGGTCTTGTTATAACACTGGTACTTTCACGCACCCGTAAACCTATTGTCGACAATAGCGCGGCAGAGTTATTAATTGCGGAACATCAGGCACAAGCTAAAGAAGCAACGATTAAACTACAGAATAGCGAAATTGAAAGAACCCGATTGGAAACTCAATTAGAGACCCTAGACAATCAGCTTTCACAAGCCAAAGAAGATATATTTAACAACAAGTCGAATATCAAAAACTTAACTGAAGAAAAACAAATACTTGCTGAAGAATCAATTCGGCTTGAATCCACCATAAAAGAAGAACGTAGCATTAATTTAGAACGCCAACGTAGCTTTGAAGAGGCACAACGCAAGCAAGAAGAAGCCCAAACAAAACTTCAAGCACAAATGAATAATCAGTTCAAAACCATGGCTCAAGAAATTTTGGAAAAAAACAGCAAAGATCTACACGAAAAAAGCACCAAGGATTTTGGACAAGTTCTTGCCCCGCTTAAAGATCAATTAGGCCATTTCGACAAGCTTATGCGCGAAACCCAGGAAAAAGAAGTTTCACGTCATCAAGACATGAAAAATGAATTAAAAAATATTAATGATACGGCCTTAAAAATGTCGAAAGAGGCAAGCGACCTTACCAATTCCTTGAAAGGGCAATCCCAAGTGCGCGGTGCATGGGGCGAAATGGTATTAGAACATAGCCTTGAATCTTCTGGTCTGCGCAAAGGACAAGAATATACCGTCCAAGATAGTTTCACCAACGAAGAAGGTAAAATAGTTCGCCCCGATGCCATTGTTAAAATGCCCGGTGGTCGAGCCATTGTTATTGATTCAAAATTATCACTTATTGATTATAACAACTACATCAATGCCGACGATGATGCAGAACGTCAGCAATATCTACAATCCCATGTGGCTGCGGTAAAAACACATATCAAACAACTTTCCAGTAAAAGCTATCAGGACCTAAAAGACCTTCATAGCCCCAAT
>CBFCZA010000094.1:0-9264 GCA_965602285.1 uncultured Curvivirga sp.
AGTGAATCAGACTTACCATTCACGGCAGCATCAGTAAGAACACGTGTTGTTTCTTGGAATGATGCAGCAGAAATGAAGCTGTTCGTTTGTAGACTTGCTTTTGTGATACCTTGCAACACTGGGTTACCAGAAATTGGACGTTTATTTTCCGCCATCAATTTATCATTGATTTCGTTCATTTCCTCACGATCCAACTGTTCACCAGCAAGATAGTAAGATTCGCCCGGGTCCGTAATTTCTACCTTTTGCAGCATTTGACGAACGATAACTTCAATATGTTTATCGTTAATCTTCACGCCTTGCAGACGGTATACATCTTGGATTTCTTTACAAAGATATGCACATAAAGCTTCAACACCCATAACATCAAGAATGTCATGTGGAACTGGGCTACCATCCATCAACATCTCACCTTTAGAGATGAAATCGCCTTCTTGAACGGCAACATGCTTACCTTTTGGTACCATGTATTCAGATGCTTCTATGGAATCGTCAGCTGGACGAATTACAATACGACGTTTTGTTTTGTAATCTTTACCAAACTCAACATATCCATCTTGATTTGCAATAACAGCAAAATCTTTAGGTTTACGTGCTTCGAATAATTCAGCAACACGTGGAAGACCACCAGTAATATCACGAGTTTTAGATGATTCACGTGGAATACGTGCGATCACATCACCAGCTTTAACATCACCACCATTATGAACAGATAGGATCGCATCGACTGACATGAAGTAACGTGCTTCCATACCGTTAGGCAATGTAATCACTTCACCATCAGCAGAACGTAGAGTAATACGCGGCTTAAGGTCTGTACCTTTTGCTTGCTGTTTCCAGTCAACGATTACTTTACTAGCAATACCTGTTGCTTCGTCAACGATGTCACGTAAAGAAACACCCTCAACCAAATCAACATAATGCGCAACACCATCCATCTCTGAAATAATTGGAACAGTATATGGGTCCCATTCAGCGATAGTTTGGCCTTTAACAACCGTGTCACCTTCATCCATACGAAGACGCGCACCATATGGAACACGATGTCGTGCACGTTCGCGACCAGTTTCATCAGCCAAGACCAATTCACTATTACGACCCATTACAACCGGATGACCTTCACTATCAATAACCACGTTACGATTGTTGATTTTCATCACACCGTCTAGGCTACTTTCAATAGAGTTTTGTTCAGCACCACGTTGGGCTGCACCACCAATATGGAAAGTACGCATTGTAAGCTGTGTACCAGGTTCCCCGATTGATTGAGCAGCAATAACACCAACTGCCTCACCACGGTTAACACGTGTACCACGGGCCAAATCACGACCGTAACAAGTTGCACAAGTACCATGACGTGCTTCACAAGTAAGAACCGAACGGATGAGGACAGAATCCACACCAGCTGTTTCAATCTCGTCTGCTTTTTCTTCGTCAATCAAACCAGTTGCTTCGATAAGAACTTCACCTGTTAAAGGATGCTTCACATCTTCAGCTACACAACGACCAAGAATACGTTCAGCTAGACCTTCAATGGTATCACCACCTTCGATCACCGCGCGCATTGTTAGGCCTTGAGTTGTACCACAATCATCTTCGATAATTATACAATCCTGTGCAACATCCACCAAACGACGTGTAAGGTAACCAGAGTTCGCAGTTTTCAGCGCGGTATCCGCCAAACCTTTACGTGCTCCATGGGTAGAGTTGAAGTATTCGAGAACGTTTAAGCCTTCTTTAAAGTTCGCGATAATTGGCGTCTCAATGATGGAACCATCCGGCTTCGCCATAAGGCCACGCATACCAGCAAGCTGTTTAATCTGTGCAGCAGAACCACGAGCACCCGAATGGGCCATCATGAATACTGAGTTCAGACCTTTTTCGCCCGGGGTCGCCATAACTTTCATCATGTCGTCCGCAACTTTATCAGAACAAGCAGCCCATACATCGACAACTTTGTTATATTTCTCACCCTGAGTGATCAGGCCGTCCATATATTGTTGTTCAAAAGACTTAACTTGAGTTTGTGCATCATCAATCAAAGTGGCCTTTGTTTCAGGAATGATCATGTCATCCTTACCGAAAGAAATACCAGCTTTACAAGCCCAACCAAAACCAATGCCCATCAATTTATCACAGAAGATCACAGTTTCTTTTTGACCACAGTGACGATACACGATGTCGATCAAGTTTGTGATTTCTTTTTTGGTCAACACTTGGTTGATCAAAGAGAAAGGTACGTTTGGATGACGCGGAAGAATTTGTGAAAGAATCACACGACCCGGTGTTGTCACAACTTTTTGTGAAACAGGATTACCCTCAGCATCAATCG
Organism: uncultured Curvivirga sp.; assembly: GCA_965602285.1. Lineage (GTDB taxonomy): Bacteria > Pseudomonadota > Alphaproteobacteria > UBA8366 > Aestuariispiraceae > Curvivirga. The sequence continues at coordinate 2,333 of CBFCZA010000094.1, forward strand.
TGTCATACACAGCTTTGATTTTTGTTTGAACAGTAACCGCACCAGCTTCAAGTGCCAGTTCCAATTCAGACATAACAGCAAATAAAGGAAGACGATGCACAGTAGCTGTACCGGCTTTTAATAAAGCCCACGCTTCTTTACCTGTTAGTTTAGACATATCTTTATGATGATCAGCAACTTCACGCATCACAACATCTTGACGATCTAAAGCAGCTGTTAAAGCTTCTTCATTATCAATGCTAACTTCATCAGCAACAGCTTCTGCACGTTCATGAGTAATATAGTAAAGACCAAGTACGATATCCTGTGAAGGAACAATAATCGGTTTACCATTCGCAGGTGACAAGATGTTGTTTGTAGACATCATCAATACACGTGCTTCAAGTTGAGCTTCCAAAGACAACGGTACATGTACCGCCATTTGGTCACCATCGAAATCGGCATTGAAAGCAGCACAAACAAGCGGATGCAAGTTAATAGCTTTACCTTCGATCAACACTGGTTCAAATGCTTGGATACCAAGTCTATGAAGTGTTGGTGCACGGTTCAATAATACTGGATGCTCACGAATCACTTCTTCTAGGATATCCCAAACTTCAGCACGTTCTTTCTCAACCATACGCTTCGCAGCTTTAATAGTTGTGGCCATGCCGTAAAGTTCAAGTTTCGCATAGATGAATGGTTTAAATAGCTCTAAGGCCATTTTCTTTGGTAGTCCACATTGATGCAACATCAATTCTGGGCCAACCACAATCACCGAACGACCAGAGTAATCTACGCGTTTACCCAACAAGTTTTGACGGAAGCGCCCTTGCTTACCTTTCAACATGTCAGAAAGTGATTTCAATGGACGTTTATTTGCCCCTGTAATCACACGACCGCGACGACCGTTATCGAACAACGCATCAACAGATTCCTGCAACATACGTTTCTCGTTACGAACGATAATGTCTGGTGCGCGAAGCTCCATCAAACGACGAAGACGGTTATTACGGTTGATCACACGACGATAAAGATCGTTCAAATCAGAAGTCGCAAAACGACCACCATCCAAAGGAACCAATGGACGAAGCTCTGGTGGGATCACAGGAATTACATCCATGATCATCCATTCTGGACGTGTGCCAGATTCTAAGAATGCTTCAAGAAGCTTTAAACGTTTAACAAGTTTCTTACGTTTTGCTTCGGAACCAGTATCTTCGATACCTTGACGTGTGAATACGATCTCTTCTTCAATGTCCATATCTTGGAGGATAGCTTTAAGAGCTTCCGCACCAATTTTGGCAGTGAAGGCATCATCGCCATATTCGTCTTGCGCGTCGAGATATTCTTCTTCACCTAAAAGTTGGAACTGTTTAAGCGGAGATAAGCCCGGCTCTGTAACAACATAAGATTCGAAATAAAGAACTTTTTCAAGATCTTTCAATGTCATATCAAGCATTAAACCGATGCGTGAAGGCAAAGATTTTAAGAACCAAATATGTGCTGCAGGTGCTGCAAGCTCAATATGGCCCATACGTTCACGACGTACTTTACTTAATGTTACTTCAACACCGCATTTTTCGCATACGATGCCTTTATATTTCATACGCTTGTATTTACCACACAAGCATTCGTAATCCTTGATTGGACCAAAAATACGCGCACAGAAAAGACCATCGCGTTCTGGTTTGAACGTACGATAGTTAATTGTTTCTGGCTTCTTGATTTCGCCAAAGGACCAAGCCCGAATTTGTTCGGGTGAAGCAATCGAAATACGAATGCTATCAAAGTTATTTGTTCCTTGTGCCTGTCCGAAAAGTTGCATTAACTCATTCATCTGGGGCTCTCCTTCGCGTGTAACACGCTTATCTAAAACCTAGGCTTTACAGCCGAATACTTTTTATAAAAGCGGCGTCCGAGATTGAGATGATCTCAACCTCGGGCCCGGGTTTATTGCTCTTCTTGATGTAGATCTACGTCCAAACCTAAGGAACGCAATTCTTTCATCAATACGTTGAAGGATTCCGGAATACCGGCTTCAAAGTTATCATCACCGCGCACGATAGATTCGTAAACCTTCGTACGACCAGATACATCATCCGACTTCACGGTCAACATTTCTTGCAAGGTGTAAGCGGCACCATAAGCCTCAAGTGCCCAAACTTCCATCTCACCAAAACGCTGTCCACCGAACTGAGCTTTACCACCAAGCGGCTGCTGAGTAACAAGGCTGTACGGTCCGATTGAACGGGCATGGATCTTATCATCGACCAAATGATGGAGTTTCAGCATGTAAATGATACCAACAGTAACATCACGATGGAACTCTTCACCTGTACGACCATCGATCAAGCGTGCTTGACCAGATGTACTTAACCCAGCACGGGTTAAATAATCGTTGATATCTTTTTCGTGCGCACCATCAAACACAGGTGTTGCAATAGGAATACCACGAGAAACATTCTTAGCCAAATCGACTAATTCGTCCTCTTCATATCCCTTAAGATCTTCTACGATATCTTCGTCATGATATGCTTCACTTAAAGAAAGACGTAAGTCTTCTTTATTACCTTCGGCACGATAGACTTCTAATGCTTCGTTAACTTGGCGACCAAGAGTATTACAAGCCCAACCTAAATGAGTCTCTAGAATCTGACCAACGTTCATACGTGATGGTACACCCAATGGGTTCAACACAACATCAACAGGCGTTCCGTCTTCTAGATAAGGCATGTCTTCTTGTGGCATGATACGAGAGATAACACCTTTGTTACCATGACGACCAGCCATTTTATCACCAGGTTGAAGCTTACGCTTAACAGCAACAAAGACTTTAACCATCTTCATTACCCCAGGAGGTAACTCATCACCAGATTGTACTTTATCAACTTTATCGTCAAAGCGTTCCACAACTCTTGCTACTGAATCATCAAACTGTTTCTTAAGCATTTCTAATGCATCATTAACAGAATCGTCTTCAACAGCAACCAAACGCCAATGCGCAGTGGTGTACTCATTTAAGAATTCTTCTGTCGCTTTAACATTTGTATCCATTTCACGTGGACCAGCTACGATTGTTTGTCCCACAACCATTTCTAAGAAACGGTTACGGAAAGAACGTTCTAGAATAGCTTTTTCATCATCACGATCTTTTCCAAGACGTTCGATTTCTTGGCGGTCAATAGCCATTGCACGTTCATCTTTGTCGATACCACGACGAGAGAATACACGTACTTCAACGATTGTACCAACATCCCCAGGAGGAACACGCAATGAAGTATCACGCACGTCGGAAGCTTTTTCACCAAAGATGGCACGAAGAAGTTTTTCTTCTGGTGTCATCGGGCTTTCACCTTTTGGTGTTACTTTACCAACAAGAATGTCGCCAGATTTAACTTCAGCACCAATATAAACAATGCCTGCTTCATCAAGATTTCTAAGTGCATCTTCACCCACATTTGGAATATCGCGAGTGATTTCTTCTTGACCTAATTTGGTGTCACGAGCCATCACTTCGAATTCTTCAATATGAATAGAAGTAAACACATCATCCTTAACGATACGTTCAGAGATAAGGATAGAATCCTCAAAGTTATAACCATTCCATGGCATGAAGGCCACGAGTACGTTACGACCAAGAGCCAACTCACCCATATCAGTTGAAGGACCATCAGCAATGATGTCCCCTTCAGTGATGCGATCGCCAACTTTAACCAAAGGATTCTGTGTAATACAGGTATTTTGGTTGGAACGTTGGAATTTAAGCAAGTTGTAGATATCTACACCAGATTCTGCAGCATCAGTTGTTTCGGTCATCCGAACAACGATACGTGTTGCATCTACCTGATCAATCACACCAGAACGTTTAGCTACGATAGTAACACCAGAATCTTTCGCTACACGTGCTTCCATACCAGTACCCACCAATGGTGCATCGGCTTGAAGAAGTGGAACGGCCTGACGTTGCATGTTTGATCCCATCAATGCGCGGTTGGCGTCATCGTTTTCTAGGAAAGGAATCAATGCAGCAGCAACAGATACGAGCTGACGAGGAGATACGTCAATAAGGTCAATACCTTCTGGACGAGAAACAATATAGTCACCACGTGAACGACAGTTCACAAGGTCTTCTACAAAGCTACCATCTTCATTACGTGGCGCATTTGCCTGTGCAATTGTGAATTTTCCTTCACCCATTGCAGACATATACGTCACTTCATCTGTAACTTTACCGTCAACGACTTTACGATAAGGTGCCTCAATGAAACCATATTTATTCACGCGTGCGAAAGTAGCCAAAGAGTTGATCAAACCAATGTTTGGACCCTCCGGTGTTTCAATCGGACAAATACGACCATAATGAGTTGGATGTACGTCACGAACTTCAAAACCAGCACGTTCACGTGTAAGACCGCCGGGCCCAAGCGCAGACAAGCGACGCTTATGCGTAACTTCTGATAATGGGTTGGTCTGATCCATAAACTGTGACAATTGTGAAGATCCGAAGAATTCACGAACAGCAGCAGCAGCAGGTTTCGCGTTGATCAAATCGTGTGGCATAACAGAATCAATATCAACTGATCCCATACGCTCACGAATTGCACGTTCCATACGTAAAAGACCGATACGATATTGGTTTTCCATCAACTCGCCAACAGAACGAACACGACGGTTACCTAAATGATCAATATCATCAATTTCACCACGACCATCCTTCAAGTTGATCAAAATGTCTAGAATAGACAAAATATCTTCTTTACGGAGGGTACGTTGTGTATCAGGAACTTCATCCAAAGAGAACTCTAGACGAGAGTTCATTTTAACGCGTCCAACTGTGGACAAGTCATAGCGTTCTTCATCAAAGAACAAGCTTTTGAATAAGGCATCAGCAGTTTCTAGCGTTGGTGGTTCACCAGGGCGCATCACACGATAGATGTCTGTTAGAGCATCTTCACGGCTTTCGTTTTTATCAGCCGCTAATGTGTTGCGAAGGTAAGGGCCAACATTTGCATAATCAATATTAAGTGTTGGTACTGAAGATAGGCCAAGATCTTCAATTAATTCCAACGACTCAGCTGTGATTTCATCACCCGCTTCGAAATAAATCTCACCCGTTTCTTCATTGATCATGTCATTGGCAATGAAACGTCCAATAACTTCATGTTCAGAAAGTGCAATTTCTTTCAATCCGTCTTCTTCAAGTTTACGGATTGTGCGTGCAGTAACTTTTGTACCAGCAGCAATTACGATTTCACCGGTACGTGCATCTACAACGTCTTGGTCAAGTTTTTGACCTTTAAAGCTCTCACCAAGGAATGGGAATTTCCATCCTTTTTTAGTGTGCTTAATAACGACAGTTGTATAATATTTATTAAGAAGTTCTTCTTTAGAAATACCAACAGCTAATGCAGGATCAAGTGTCTTGCCGTCTTTTGCAAGACGTGCCCGCTCTGCTTGTGTCCAATCGCTATCAAGTGCCATTAACAATGTAGTCGCAGGTAACTTACGACGACGATCGATACGAACATACATTAAGTCTTTCGCATCAAATTCGAAGTCTAACCATGAACCACGGTAAGGAATAACACGTGCGGCAAATAAATATTTACCAGAGGAATGAGTTTTGCCTTTGTCGTGATCAAAGAATACACCAGGTGAACGATGCATCTGAGATACGATCACGCGCTCTGTACCATTCACAATGAATGTACCATGCTGCGTCATTAAGGGCAGGTCGCCCATATAAACATCTTGTTCTTTAATATCACGGATAGAACGGGCGCCTGTGTCCTCGTCAATATCCCATACAACCAAACGTAATGTTACACGAAGAGGCGCTGCGTAGGTGATCCCACGTTGCTGACATTCTTCTGTATCATATTTAGGTTGCTCCAGCTCATAGCGAACAAACTCTAGCTGGCTGCGTTCTGAAAAATCCCGAATAGGGAAAACGCTTTCAAAAACTTCTTGAAGACCAGACTTAGTCCGATCTTTGGCGACAACGCCATCCTGCAAAAACATATCGTAAGATGCTTTTTGCACTTCAATGAGGTTCGGCATCGGTGCAACTTCAGACAAACGCCCAAAGCTTTTACGAATTTTTTTCCGTTCCGTGTACGAGTTGGCCATATTTTCCTCGTCCGTATCCTTCGACTAACAACGTCTCTTTTTAAGCAGTGGCCTCTTTCGGCTCCAAACTGATAAAAAAATCGTCCCACAGTCCTGTTCAGCGCGGTTTTCTTTAGTCGGCCCCCTCACCAATAGGCCCTCTTAGCAACTTATCTAACTGAAAATAAATAAATATCTTACGTTAGAAAAGCCTAAACGCCCTGAAATATCAATGAAAATAAACACTAATACCTACAAGGCGCGTCGAGGGGCAACGCCAAACGGCGCGCCCCTCTAATCCGCATGCTACCCGAAGGTAGCCTAAAGATTACTTAAGCTCAACAGAAGCACCAGCGGCTTCTAGTTTAGCTTTAAGTTCTTCAGCTTCAGCTTTAGTTGCGCCTTCTTTAACAGGTGCAGGAGCTGATTCCACTAGATCTTTAGCTTCTTTCAAGCCAAGACCTGTGATAGCACGTACTTCTTTAATCACGTTGATTTTCTTGTCGCCTGCGCCAGTTAGAACTACGTCAAATGCGTCTTTCTCTTCAGCAGCAGCTTCACCGCCACCAGCAGCTGCAGCAACAGCTACAGGAGCAGCAGCAGAAACGCCCCATTTGTCTTCAAGAAGTTTAGAAAGCTCAGCAGCTTCCATAACAGTCAATGTAGAAAGTTCTTCTACTAGTTTATCGAGATCAGCCATTTTATCTCTCCAGAGTGTTAGGCATTAATAAATAAAGTTTGGTGTCCAAACTGCAACTTAGTTTGAGCTACCATAAGCCGAAAATACACGCGCCAACTGAGCCGCAGGGGCTTGGGTGATGCTTGCAATTTTACCAGCAGGA
>CBFCZA010000095.1:0-9259 GCA_965602285.1 uncultured Curvivirga sp.
ATCCTGCAGTGGATCTGCCCATTTGGGATGGTTCTGATTTGAGGGGCCGTGGATTAATTGTTGTTGCTGAAGGGGGATTATGTGAGACCCTTCAATTTTGCCGTGTTGCGGAATTGGTTTTACGTGTTTTTCCTGATGCCTCGGTTACGTTGGTGGTTCCACAAGCACTTTCACTTTTACTGCAAAACATCCATGGGGCCGTGGATGTGATCGGGGATGATATGGATTGGCCCCATGCGGCTGCTTGGGTTCCCTTATTGTCTATTCCCGCGATTTTAAAAATGGAACAGCAAGATATCCCAAAAGAAATTCCATATTTAAGTCCAAATTCAGATTTAGTGGAAAGTTGGGCCCCACGCTTGGGTGAGAAAATTAAGATTGCTATTGCTTGGTCTGGTGGAGAGCCTGCCTTTGAAACGCGCCAACGCAATATTCCTTTATCAGCTTTTGAACCTCTTTCTAAATTAGATGATGTTTCTTTGATTTCCTTGCAAAAGGGGGAAGGCCATCAAGATATAGGAAATGTCACTTTCTCTGTTTGGGATTTTAATGAAGATCTTGATGAAGGGGACGGGGCATTTCTTGATAGTTTAGCCATTTTAGAATCTTGTGCATTGGTCATTACGGTTGATAGTTCTATCGCCCATTTAGCAGGCGCCCTTGGAAAACCTGTGTGGGTTTTATTACCAGCGGGACAACCTGATTGGCGCTGGTCTGCATCGGGTCGTGATACGCCATGGTATCCGACGATGGAATTATTTTCTGCCGAACCGCATGAAGATTGGGATGGGTTGCTTAAACGTATGTCACGGCGATTGGAAATGATGCAAGCGGGTGTTGATCCTGATGAACTTGATCAATCTTTACAAATAGACGCTAACCACCATAACCCTCAATAACCATTCGATAGGATAAAATTGTGAAGAATAGTGACGTTGAATTTTCTCTTATGGATGGCACCAAGGTTTCTTTGGGTGGCTTCATTGGAAAAGCGGTTTTAATTGTGAATACAGCCAGTGAATGTGGCTATACAAAACAATATGAAGCCTTACAGAATTTATATCGACAATGGATGGGCAAAGGGTTGGTCGTTATTGCAGTTCCTTCGAATGATTTTGGAGGGCAGGAACCAGCTAGTAATGATGAGATTTCAAAATTTTGCCGTCAAAAATTTAATGTGAACTTTCCAATCGCTCAAAAAACATCGGTGATTGGGTCGGATGCTCATGATTTTTATAAATGGGTTGCTATGGAATTAGGGGAAGATCATCTACCAAAATGGAATTTCCATAAATATTTATTAGATAAAAAAGGAAAATTGGCGGCCTCTTGGCCCAGCCGTGTTTCCCCAGATCACGATGATGTGTTAGCAAGTGTGAAGTCTATCTTAGGCTGATATGTCATGATAATATAAATGTTGCCATAGATAACAAAAGTTTGGAGCCAACAATGAGTATTTTAAAGTTTGATAAATTAAAGAGCGCGTTTTTGATCGCAGGGGTGGTTATTTCTTTAGGCGTAGTTTCTATAGATAATAAAGCTACTGCTATGTCTTTCGGGGCAGATGGCCCCACTTTGGCGGACATTCAAATGGCTATAGATAAAAATCATTTAGACGTGGCGATAAAAGATTTAAAAGCCTTCATTGGTGAAAATCTGAAAAATGCGGATGCATGGAATTTATTGGGCTTTTCGTACCGTAAAGCAGGGCAGTTAGATTTGTCATGGGATGCATATGAACGTGCCTTAACCATTGATCCGGAACATCTTGGGGCAAATGAATATTTAGGAGAACTTTATATTGCCCAAGGAAATATGGAACAAGCAGGTACCCAACTGCATAAGCTTATGATTCTTTGTCCATCAGGGTGCGAAGCGTTTGATACGTTGAAAGCGGCGATTGAAAAAGCAGAGTAGAATAGTTGAAGTTTACTCTTTTGATTCCGCGCTAGTTTCCAAGGCTCTCAGAAGCTTAGAGAAATCTTGATGGCGCCTTAGTATATTAATGCATAACCGCTGTTCACGCCCGCGAATGGCGGTTTCTTGTAAGGGGGAATCAAGTCCGCTTATACCTGCTGCCTTTAGGGTGTCTTCGGATATGATTAAATCGCAATCTAAATCTTTGGTCAGGCTTTCTAGGCGACTGGCTGTATTCACTGTGTCACCGATGGCGGTCAATTGTGTGGCATTTCCATATCCCATGTCACCAATGATGGCCGGGCCAGTATGAAGACCAATGCCAATTTCTAAATGATACTTTAAATCCCCTGATAGACTCTCGTTTAAGCGGGCAATGCCTTCCACCATATCATTGGCGGTTTGGATCGCGTTTTTGGCTCCTTTATGTGGGTCATCATCAATACCGAATAAAGCCATAACCCCATCACCAATAAATTTATCTAAATGGCCATCATTTTGGTCTACGGCAATACCCATCATGGCAAAGAATCTGTTTAATATGAAGACGACATCATAAGGTAACTTTTCTTCGGATAAGCGGGTAAAGCCCCGTAAGTCTGCAAATAAAACTGTAATTTCCTTTTCTTGCCCTTGGTGGAAATCATTTTCTAAATGAAGGCTTTTGGCGTTTGTATCTGCGGGCATGATGCAAGAAATATTATAATTCCCTTTTGGGGGAAGGCATTGGCAAGCAAGGCGGATATCTGGGGCTGCTTTGATGCGCTCCAGAATTTTTCGTTCCTCTGGTCCGGGGGCGGGAAGTTTTTCTATGCCTTCATTGATACGAATTCGACATGTAGAACAGCGCCCGCGCCCCCCACAAACAGAGGCATGGGGTTGGGCGAATTCGCGGCTTATATCTAAAAATGAAATACCGGGAATAGATTTAACGATCTTTCCTGTATCATAATAGATTTTGACAATACCATTGCGTGCTTCCCAAAAAGGGCGAACTTGTCTTGCCCCAAGAACCAGAAGAAGTAAAATACCGTAGCCAATTAAGAAACCCATTTCCCATTGGTTTAAAGTGGCAAGTTGTTCATTATTTGGTTGATTGGTTTGGCTGATCACTTGTTTAAGCCACGCAGAATCATTGAACAGAACCAGCACTTCTTTACTAGCAGACCAAATACCTAAAAGGGCCAATATGGGATAGATTAAGGCCGTTGATAAAGCGACCATACGCCATTTTTGCCAACCCTGTTTTAGGCGTAACCAAAAATAAATGCCCAAACACCCATGGGTCCATGCTAATAAAAGGACAACCATTTGACGGATGCCTGTTGGAATATCACCCTTCCAATAAATAAGAAGCAACCATGCATAATTAGGGTCTGTGTCATATACCTGTTCAATAACCAATGTGCCAATATAATGGATAATCAACATTGGCGGGATGGAAAGACCGAAGACCAATTGGAACCATTCACCTGTATCCATAGAGGCAAAGCGGCGGCGGTTGTATAATGCATAAAAAGCAAGGCTGCCATGGATGATAAAGGTGATGGTTAGCAAAAGTTGCCCTACATCACTGTTCCATGGAGATTGAAGCCAAAGTCGTGCTTGGTCCATTGCCTCTAGAGACCATAAACCAATCATGTGATTGGCTAAATGGGTGAGGATATAAATAAATAATATCCAACCAGTATAGAGCCGAGTTTTACGAATCATACATTTAGACCTGTTGACCGCCTTCATTATATTTACTGTTCAGCACAAGCCTAACGTGAATTGACCTATCATGCGAGAAAGAATTGATAAATAGATTTGAAAAATTCATCTGAATGTCTTGAAAAATAAGGGATCATTTCTTACTGTCTAAATCAACTAATAATATAGTGCCTGTATTTTTCTGATCAGGCGAATGACATATTAAATAAGGGATTGAACGAGGATGATCGAAATCGACCATCTGACCAAAGATTTTGGATCTTTCAGGGCAGTTGACGGCTTAAGTTTTTCACTTGGTAAAGGTGAAGTTCTTGGTTTATTAGGACCGAATGGCGCTGGTAAATCAACCAGTATGAAAATGATTACAGGATATCTAGCACCTACTTCTGGAACGGCCAGAATATTAGGCCATGATGTTCGTAATGATCCGTTGGCAGTTAAAAATGCCATCGGGTACCTTCCTGAAGGGGCCCCTGCATGGCCTGATATGACACCCGTTTCTTTTTTAAAGTTCATTGCATCTATCCGAAAACTATCTGGGGCAGAGGCTAGTCATGCGGTCAATGAAGCGATAGAAAAAACAAATTTATCTTCTGTTTTACATCAACCTATTCAAACCCTATCCAAGGGGTTTAAGCGTCGTGTTGGATTGGCGCAGGCCTTATTACATGATCCTGCAGTTCTTATCATGGATGAACCCACAGATGGGCTTGATCCAAACCAAAAGAAAGATGTGCGTGATCTTATTTCTTCTATGGCAGCAGATAAGGCGATCATCATATCGACCCATATTTTGGAAGAAGTTGATGTGATTTGTAGCCGTGCCATGATTATTGATGGCGGTAAAATTGTAGCCGATGGCAGCCCAAGTGATTTAGAATCAAAATCCTTGCGCCATAATGCAATACGCCTAAATGTTGCGCCTTCTGATCAAGAAAAGGCAATGAAGCTTTTACAGGGACTATCTTCTGTTAGCGATGTTGAGTTGATTGGAAATCAGGGTGTCTTAGCTTTAAGTACGGATCGTCAACCTATATTGGAAGCAGTACAATCTTGCCTTTCTAAGGGGGCGGTCGGAACGCTTGAAATTCAAGTGGAACGTGGAAGACTTGATGATGTCTTTCGTAGCCTTACACATTCCGATGTATCCCATACAGGAAAGGACGCTTAATCATGTTAGCGATTAAAACTATTTTCCGCCGCGAGATGGGTGCATATTTTGCGACCCCACTGGCTTATGTTTTCATTATTGTGTTTTTGGTCATGTCTGGGGTTCTAACTTTTTTCATGGGCTCTTTCCTAGAGAGAGGGCAAGCCGATCTAGCAGCTTTTTTCCAATTTCACCCATGGTTATATGTGGTTTTAGTACCAGCGATTGCCATGCGCCTTTGGGCGGAAGAAGTGCAAAATGGGACTATTGAATTATTACTGACTTTACCAATTACTCCTTTTCAGGCCGTGTTAGGTAAATTCCTTGCTGCATGGGCCTTCATTGGTGTGGCTTTAGCCTTAACTTTCCCAATTTGGTTGAGTGTAAATTATCTAGGGGATCCTGATAATGGCACCATCATGGCAGGATATTTAGGCAGTTGGCTCATGGCGGGTGGGTATCTTTCCATTGGGGCATTCGTATCTGCCCTGACACGTAATCAGGTGATTGCTTTTGTCTTGGGTGTGGCGCTTTGTTTTGTTGTGACGTTGGCTGGGTCTCCTATCGTATTAGGGTTGATAAATGGCTGGGTCGGGGATGACGTAGTAAGCTTCATTTCATCGATGAGTTTCCTCACACATTTTCAGGATTTGATGAAGGGCGTGATTGATATCCGCGACATTTTCTATTTCCTAACGCTGATTTTCTTATTCCTATTTGCCAATACGGTGGCAGTTGAAAAAGCCCGTGGCGCCTAGGGGAGATTGATAATGATTTTATGGATTCAAAGAAAACCTTGGTTAGCAGGTTTCGTGGCAATTATTTTGTTTGTTGCCGCTAATAGTGGGGCCAACCTTATTGCAAATTGGCGTCTTGATTTAACCGAAGAAAAGCTTTTTACCTTGTCTGATGGTAGCCATCGGATTTTGGAAAAAATGTCGGATCGCCCAGTGCAAGTTACATTATTTTATTCCCAAAATTTAGGGAAAGAAGTCCCTGCTTATGCTTCATTCGCTGGGCGCGTACGTGATATGTTGCGTGAATTTAGCACGGTGAGTAATGGGGGAATACTGTTTCGAGAAGTCGATCCAAAAGCGTATTCCGCCGAAGAAGATGAGGCGGTAGAAAATGGTGTCCAAGGATTGCCATTAGAAGCAGGCGGAGAGAAAGTTTACTTTGGCATGTCTGCGGCTTTTGTGGATGAGCTTGATGCGATTAAAAACAGCACAGAAGGAAATGGCCCAGTTATTTCTGCCATTCCATTCTTCCAATCTGAACGTGAACAATTCCTTGAATATGATTTGATGAAAACTGTTGTGACATTGAATTCACCAGATTTACCGGTTGTTGGTGTGATAACAGAAGCAGCCCTTTTCGGTGATCCAATGGCCCAAATGCAAGGACGTGAAAGTGCACCTTGGGCGGCGATTGGACAAGCACAAGATTTCTTTAAATTTGAACAGATATTTGAAGCACAAGATTTTCTGGAAATTAAGCCTGACATTTTAATGGTGGCCCACCCTGGAAACCTTCACGATGATATGCAATATGCCATAGAACAATTCATGATGCGCGGCGGCAAGGCTGTCTTCATGATGGACCCTTGGTTTGAAAGTAAGGCTGGCGGCTATGCTCCAGATCGTTCCGATGGTTCTGCGGAAAAAATATTTACCAAATGGGGTATCTCCATTGCGGAAACAAAGATCGTTGGCGACAAAAATATTTCACGCCAAGTTAACGCAGGCAAAGATGGTGCAGTTTTCCCTGCGCCTTATATTGTATGGCTGGAACCCCCGCTTGATAATTTAAATCAAACAGATCCAACCATTGCTGATATTAAAAATCTTTTAGTTCCTTCTGCTGGCGCCATTAGTCTTCTGGAAGGTTCTCCACTAACAATGGAACCACTTATTTCAACAACACCAGAGGCAACTTTGGTGGATATTGCTGATATGCGTTCACCGGATGTGATGAAACTACTTGATAATTATCAAGTAGGTGAAAAAGCACCTTATGTAATAGCAGCGCGATTGAAAGGCCAGATTGAAACCGCCTTTCCTGAAGGGGCCCCTCCTTTAACGGAAGGTCAGTTGGGTGAAATTGGGCGTAAAGCGGAACAAGCTAAAGAAGCAGGCGAAGAACCAGAAGTTCAAGGCCCACGTTTCCCTGAACATATGACTAAGTCTGAAGGTGATATTCATATCATGTTGATGGCAGATGTGGATTTCATGGCTGATCGTTTTTGGGTGCAAGTACAAGATTTCTTTGGTCAAAAAATGATCGTTCCTTTTGCAGATAATGGGGCCTTCATGCTTGGCATGTTGGAAACATTAAATGGTTCTGGTGATTTGATGGGGCTGCGTAGCCGTGGCATTTCATCTAGACCCTTTAGCCGAATTGATGACCTTCAATCGGCGGCAGAGGAAGAGTTCCGTGCACAAGAAAGAGAACTTTCTACGCGCTTAGGTGAGGTCGAAAAACAATTGGATGCACTCCAACAAGAAGCAACTTCCGAGGCAAATATTGTGAGCGAAGGTAAGGAAGAGCAAGAAAAGGCTATTGCGAATTTCACAAATGATATGCTTGAAATACGTAAAGAACTTCGGGCTGTTAACCTTTCCTTACGTGAAAATATCGAAACTTTAAAATCAAATATTAAGTTTGTGAATATTGCACTGATACCAATATTAATTGGAATTCTTGCGCTGGTGTTAGGTATGTCACGTCGTCGCCGATATAGATAAATTATTGTTTTATAGTACTTAAAATGATCTCGCCTGTAGTTTATGCTGCAGGCGAGATTTTTTATGCTGCACTTTTAATTTTATGTTGCGGCGCAGCATTTTCAATGTTTAAATTATTTCTTACCCTGGATCGTGAATAAAGAAACGTTGTTATTTTTCCCCCGAATGGAAGATTCTCCAAGTTTTTTATAATTAAAATCGGGAGCGAGTATTTTGGTGCTTTCTGAGATTAAGATATAACTACCAAATTCTTTGTTCATAGTTTCAAGCCGGGCAGCAGTATTCACTGCATCCCCATGAACTGTATAGTTCATCCGACTTTCTGCACCAACATTCCCTGCGACCATAGGGCCTGTATTTATGCCAATACGGCATTTCAAACTATGTCCCATATACCGTTTTGTATCCATACAGCTTAACATCGCATTGCCGGCCTGTACGGCCTTTGTCGCATGATCAACATCGGGCATGGGCACATTGAAGACAGCAAGAATAGCGTCACCTTGAAATTGGGTGATGATACCGCCATAGGCCTCAATGATTTCGACCATGTCGGTGAAAAAGTTATTTAAAAGATCTACTACAATTTCTGGTTCTAGTTTTTCAGATAAACTTGTGAACCCTTCTAAATCACAGAATAATACGGTCCCTTCTACGGATTGTGGCTTTAGGGCACCTTTACTGTTTAGCATTGCTTCTGCGACACCTTCGGGCACTATTTTCCCGAATAATCCGCGAATTTTTTCTCGTTCTTTTAGGCCATACACCATGTTGTTAAAGGCATGGGCAGCTTGATTAAATTCTTGTATGCGGCTATCGGGAAGTTGGGGGGTATCTTCTAGTTTATTTGCCCCAATTGATAAAGATGCCTCGGCCAGTCGGGTGACGGGGCGTGCTAATTTCTTTGACATATATAGTAACAGTAAAAGGGCAACGACCACTGTTGCGGCTGCGATAGCAAAGGAGACACCTAAGCGTTGCATCTCTTGTGAACCGGAATCGTCATCGAAATACACGCCAACGATCAAGGGTTTATCCATTAGGTTTTCGATTTTATTATAAATGAACACATATTCTTTATCGTTAAGGTTGCTAACCGCAATGGATATGTCCGTGTGATTTTTTAGAACACTCCAATCCACCATCTGACGATTAGAGAATTTTTCTAAAATGGGATCTTCCACCTCGAAAAGAGTGGGAAGAGGACTTTGAGGGGATGCCTTAAAGACACCATGGGAGATATTGGGATGAGCAAGAACAAATTCTTGATCGTATAAAACAAAGGGCGTTCCATCTTTCCAAACTTTATTTTTCAAAAGAACTTCTGAAAGTTTTTCTATGGTTTTTCCTTGCCCTAACAATAAATTTTCATTGGGACCTATTGGAATAATGGTACGATAGTTAATCACAGTTTTCTGAATATCAGCCATCCATAAAGGCGTATCCCAGAAATTACCTTGGCTATTGTTTAACTGATCAAGTAGGCGCTCTTCGTTATTATGAATAGCATTTAATTTTGTGATTTGTAATTTTGGGAAGTTTTTATTCAGATGATAGGTGTTCTTTTGACTGTCAATGATTGCCATCCCGAAAATATCAGGGGTAGCAGCCAAACTGCCAACAAGAAAATCATTTAACCGTTCTGGATCCTCTAAAGAGATATGCCCACTGGTGAAGGCTTCGCTAATCCAGCGTGCTTGATCTTCAACACGCTTTAAATCATTGGTAATACTAT
>CBFCZA010000096.1:0-9257 GCA_965602285.1 uncultured Curvivirga sp.
ATTAAAAAATTTGAAGACAAAAATTTCTCTTTGTGGGTAAGGAATAACGTAAAGCCACATAAAAAAAACGGCTATTCAATTGTTGATATATCCCTCAAAAATATTGGGGAAGCCCCCGGAGACATATCAGCAGATCAAATGGATGTTGTTGCTAAACTTGCATCCATTTATGGGTTTGGAGAAATTCGTGCAACCCATGAGCAAAATTTGGTTTTGCCTCATGTAAAAATTTCTGATCTTTATGCATTATGGAAGAATCTAGATCAGGCTGATTTAGCAGCTGGCAATATTGGCTTAATCACAGATATGATTGTCTGCCCGGGTTTAGATTACTGTGCTCTGGCAAATGCTAGATCTATTCCTGTCGCTCAATTAATATCAAAACGCTTTTCCAATATTCAACAGCAACATGATATTGGTGATTTAAAGCTGAAAATATCTGGATGTATTAATGCATGTGGCCATCACCATGTGGGCCATATTGGAATTTTAGGTGTAGATAAAAAAGGCGTTGAATATTACCAAATAACACTTGGTGGTAGCGCTGATGAAAACGCATCCATAGGCAAACGTGTTGGGCCATCATTTGCCTATGAAGAAATTGTTGATGCCATAGAAACTGTGGTGAATACATATTTAGATATTAGAAAACATGGGAAAGAAACTTTCCTACAAGCCTTCAATCGTGTTGGACTTAAACCATTTAAGGAGACACTTTATGCCACTTATTAAAAATGGCCATGCGGTCAAAAATGTTTGGAGCTCTTTAGACAAAGATGAAGAATATTCCCAACAACCCAATGCACTCCTTTCTATGGAACGGTATTTAGAAATAGAAGACACTCTCAGCATGCACAAAGCTGCGATAGGAATAACTTTGAAAGAAGATGACGATGTGATGGCATTAAAAGGTAAATTATCCCTTTTATCAATCGTTACAATTTATTTCCCACACTTTGCAGATGGACGTGCCTTCTCTCAAGCCAGATTATTAAGAGAAAGATTAGGGTTTCAAGGTGAGATCCGTGCCTTAGGGCATATCATTCGTGATCAATACCTATATCTAATACGAAGTGGGGTTGATGCAATAGAAGCGGATAAAGTAAGTGTAAAAGAGTGGGAAATTGCCATGAAAGAATTTGATACATTCTACCAACCGGCCCTAGACCCTATAGCCCCTGCTTTTTTAAAGCGTCATAATAACAAATCTGTGGCAGCCTAATTACGGATATTTACCTATAAATAACTTGAAAATAGAAATACCATTGATAAAATTTCAATGGTCTTTTTTTGACATTTTTGACGTAAATATAAAAATTTTAAATAAATTTTGCGCTGCATCATTTGCACCATCCGACATCACCCTGTATGGTGCGGAAAATTTGAGAACTCAATGAAAGAGTAACTCGATATATATAACAATAACTAAGGAGCGGTACTAACATGTCAAAGATTAAGGTAAAAAACCCGATCGTTGAGATAGACGGCGATGAAATGACTCGCATCATCTGGTCTTTTATTAAGGAGAAATTAATTCTTCCTTATCTAGATGTAGATCTTAAATATTATGATCTAAGTGTTGAGAAGCGTGATGAAACAGATGATCAAATCACTATTGATTCTGCAAATGCTATCAAAGAACATGGCGTAGGCGTTAAATGTGCAACGATCACACCTGATGAAGGTCGTGTAGAAGAGTTTGGCCTTAAAGAAATGTGGCGTAGTCCAAATGGTACAATTCGTAACATTTTAGGCGGTACCGTTTTCCGTGAGCCAATCATTTGCAACAATGTACCACGTTTGGTACCGGGTTGGACAAAACCAATCATCGTTGCCCGCCATGCTTTTGGTGACCAATATCGTGCAACCGACTTCCGTGTACCGGGTGAAGGCCTTCTTTCTATTACCTTCTCTCCTAATGATCCTGAAGGCGAAACAATTCGTCACCAAGTATTCAGTTTTGATGGTCCGGGTATTGCCATGGCAATGTATAACATGGACGATTCTATTCGTGGATTTGCTCGCGCTTGTATGGCTTACGGTTTAGCTCGCAAAATTCCTGTGTATTTATCTACTAAAAATACAATTTTAAAAGTTTATGATGGTCGCTTTAAAGATCTTTTCCAAGAAATTTTTGAAGCGGAATTTGAAGCAGACTTCAAAGCTGCTGAAATTTGGTACGAACATCGTTTAATTGATGACATGGTTGCCTTCAACCTTAAATCTCATGGTGATTATGTATGGGCTTGTAAAAACTATGATGGCGACGTTCAATCAGATACTGTTGCACAGGGTTTTGGCTCACTTGGTTTAATGACATCAGTGTTGATGACACCTGATGGCAAAACAATCGAAGCAGAAGCAGCACATGGTACTGTGACACGTCACTATCGCCAACATCAACAAGGCAAAGAAACATCAACAAATCCAATTGCGTCTATTTTTGCATGGACACAAGGTATCAAATACCGCGGAAAGTTTGATGAGACTCCTGAAGTTGAAAACTTTGCATCAACACTTGAAAAAGTATGTGTTGATACTGTTCAAAGTGGCTTTATGACTAAAGATTTGGCTTTATTAGTTGGTGCCAATCAAGAATGGCTTACAACAAGCCAATTCCTTGATAAAATCGATGAGAATTTGAAAAAAGCAATGGAAGCTTAATTTTCCAAGCTTTTATACAAAATAAAAAGCCCGAGAGTTATGCTCTCGGGCTTTTTTAATAATTTTATATAATTTTTACTGCGTGCATAAGAATGTTGTTCGGATTCTTTTAGTTATCACGCAAGAATTCATTATTATATCTTCATCCCATAAGAATAGTTTATTGGTCCCATCTGGGCATTGATTCATTGAAAGCGATTCAATCAGTACCTTTTCTGAAGGATCATTTGAATGACACACAGAAACAGCCGTGTAACCATCTGGAACATCTTTTATATTAACTGAATCTGTAAGATTTGGAGAATTACTACAAGCCGATAAAAATAAAACCAGCGAAGATATACTTACTAACAAACTTACATTAATCTTCATTATAATAATTCCTTCATTGCAGATTCTAACCCACCTAGAGTAAGCGGATACATGCGTTTATCCATAAGCTCATATAGAATTTTAATCGATTGGTGATACCCCCATTGTCTTTCTTGTTGTGGATTAATCCAAACAGCATTCGAAAAACGATTAAGAAGGCGCTCAACCCAAACTTGCCCTGCTTCTTCATTCCAATGTTCGACACTTCCTCCAGGATAAACAATTTCATAAGGGCTCATGGTCGCATCACCTACAATGACAACTTTATAATCATCCCCATAAGTTCTAAGCACTTCTTCAGTTGGGATTTTATCTTGCCAGCGGTTTTGGCTATTACGCCAAACATTTTCATAAAGGCAATTATGGAAATAGAAATATTCCATATGTTTAAATTCACTACGTGCGGCCGAAAACAACTCTTCACAAACCTTGATATGGTCATCCATAGAACCGCCAACATCAAAGAAAATCAAAACTTTAACAGAGTTATGGCGTTCAGGAACCATTTTCAAATCAAGCATTCCAGCATTACTTGCGGTGGATCTAATCGTGTCATCAAGATCCAATTCTGTCTCTGCACCTTGACGTGCAAAACGTCTCAAGCGTCTCAATGCGACCTTGATGTTTCTTGTACCTAATTCAACATCATCAGCTAAGTTCTTAAACTCTCTTTTATCCCAAACTTTCACAGCACGGCGATGTCGGGATTCTTTTTGGCCTATGCGGATCCCTTCGGGATTATATCCATATGCACCAAACGGTGATGTCCCCGCGGTTCCAATCCACTTGCTTCCACCTTGGTGCCTTTTCTCTTGTTCCTCAAGGCGTTTTTTAAGGGTTTCCATCAACTTCTCAAAACCACCCATAGCTTCGATCGCTTGCTTGTCTTCTTCCGAAAGGTGTTTTTCAGCTAACTTTTTAAGCCATTCCTCTGGGATTTCTTGTTGTGTAACACCATCTTGTTTTGCTAAGCCTTTGAATACATGGGAGAACACTTGATCAAAACGATCAAGGTATTTTTCATCCTTAACCAATGCAGACCGACTTAAATAGTAAAAATTATCCACATCATACTCAGCTACATTCAAATCCATAGCTTCTAAAAGCATCAAATATTCTTTTAAAGAAACAGGTATGCCTGCTGTGCGTAGATCTTCAAATAAATTCAGAAACATGTGGGAACTTCCATTATGGTATATTTATCCACATATAACTTAAAATTCAGAAAGAATGCAATCATACTCTGAACTTGAATCTAGAACGGTTTTAAAGTAATATTATTACAGTTTATGCCAAATAGACTTTTTTTCAAAAATAAAACATTATGCGAAAAGAGAATCTTAATACATATTATTTAAATTTCATGCATCCTTTGGGGGAATACTACAATGAACATTAGTTCATTAGCTGATTTAGTTAGCATTGCACATGATGATTCACCTGACAGCAGAAATATGCTCGTTGAATCCATCAATAGTATTTGTCTTTCTTCAGGCAAAGAGATGTCCCAGCGTGAAAAATCACTAATTTACGAAATTGTCTCTCAACTTCTACAAGTTGTCGAAACACAAGTAAGACAACGCCTTGCCACTTCTTTAGCTGATCAAGATGATGTTCCAAAAGAACTGGTAATGGTATTAGCAAATGATGTCATTGATGTCGCATATCCTGTTATCATCAAAAGTAAAGTTCTAGAAGATCAAGATCTTATCCAACTTATTTTAGAAAAAGCTGAACACCACCAAATTGCAGTTTCCGAAAGAGATGATATTTCAGAAGATGTATCAGAAACATTAGTGGAAACACAAAATGTTAAAGTTATAACATCTCTTTTGCATAACGAAACGGCACATATTCATATTGATACAGTAGATAAACTTGTCGATGATTCTGCAAGCGTAATAGATTATCGACTTGGCCTTATTAATCGTAAGGAACTGCACCAAGATATGGCTAAACGCATGTATTCTTGGGTGGGTGATGCACTCAAGGAACATCTAGAGGATCGATTTAGTGAAGCTGATATGAATATAGAGTTGGACCAAGCCGTCACAGAAGCCGTCGAAAGTGCGTTATCAGAAGATATTTTTACGGATGAAGATGGTTTAGATCAAATTTTTGACGACTATAACAATGGTGGCTACAGACCAGCTCCACGGGTTTTGATCCTTGCTCTTCGCGATGGTGATATCTTTAAATTTGAAGAAATTTTCAGAGATTTTGTTAATATGGATAACAGTTCAGTCACGCGTTTACTTTACGATACAGCTCCACAATCACTTGCTATCGCATGTAAAGCATCCGGAATGGGGCACCAAGATTTTAGCGATGTCCTTTGCTTATTGAAAAATAATGCCAATCCTGGTGTCTTTGCAGGTGATCCAGCCTACAAGAAAACAATGGATTATTTTGATCGTATGAACGCAAAAGGTGCAATCAAAGTTTTAGATTCTTGGCGTGAATCGCCATCAGGTTCTTGGGGTGTTTAAACGACGACAACCCCGGCACTCCTCATGGTTCCAAATGCATTTTCCATGGAGTTTTCAAAATTAATCCCTCTACAAGCCTCTTCTATAAGAACAACTTCATAGCCACATTTTTTTTGAATAAACAGAAGAAAACATAAAACAAAAAACCGTAGCAAGGCCGCAAAATAAAACCCTATTAATTCACCGGGAGTTGAGGTAACAAAAAAGGCCCGAAGATTTTTTTTTATCATTTTCATAAAATGCAGAATATGAATCTATATCGTGCCTAAACCCTTTCCTAACAATAAGTTGAGCCAAAGTATCATCTAAGTCACTGTGAAATCTTGCCCCTTCGCTACCTGCGACACAATGATCTGGCCATAACACCTGTGAACCATAGCCCAAATTAATCAATTCTAATGGTTTTTTATCATCATACTGACTTGCAAAAGAAGAGTGATTTTGAGGATGCCAATCTTGAGTGAATATCACGGTACAAAAAAAAGGAAGTAATTGTTGAATGGGTTCGATCACGCCGTCCCCATCAGGGACTTCTAAAGCACCGCCTAAACAAAAATCATTTTGAACATCAATGACAATTAAAGCATCTTTTTCATTTAAATTTTGTGCATTTAGAAAACTCTGAATATCCATTTTATGATTGCCCCCATCTAAAAAAAATTATTCAATTTAACTTTGATACTTGTCTCTTACATTAGAAACATGATTATAAAGCATATTGACACAAGTTAAAAGAAACTGTGTAACATGAGTAAAAAAATTTAAGCCAGATGAATAAGGATTCAAAAATGTCTATTAAAGACTACTTAAATCAAGGGGATAATGCCTTTCGCCGCCAAGAAATTATGGGGCGCGACATAGAAGCAACTTATGCAGGAGCCTTGAGTTTTTTACGTCGAAAATATACACGAGACCTAACAGGGGCTCATGTTGCGGTTACCGGTATACCACTCGACCTTGCTACAACCTTTAGGCCCGGTGCACGTTTTGGCCCTCAAGGTGTTAGGGCTGCATCTGTTCAACTTTCTGAATTAGATGCCTTTCCTTTCAATTTCGATCCTTTTGAATATTTAGGGGTTGTTGATTATGGCGACTGTTCATTTGATCATGGTTTTACTGATGAAATACCAGACGCTATTCAACAACATATTAAAGAAATAATTGATCAAGATGTCAGCACTCTTTCCATTGGTGGCGATCATTTTGTTACTTATCCAATATTGAAGGCCTATCACGAGAAAATTGGAGAGCCCATTAGCTTAGTTCATTTTGATGCACATCCAGATACATGGGATGATACGGATCAGCCCCTTAATCATGGAACGATGTTCACCCGTGCAGTTAAAGATGGTATTGTGGACCCTTCACGTTCTGTACAAATTGGTATTCGTACAATTGCAGATGATGTTGGATTTAATATTTTGCATGCCCCTTGGGTCCATGAACATGGTCCACATGCCGTCATCAAAAGAGTTAAGGAAATTGTGGGGGATCGCCCTGCCTATTTAACATTTGATATCGACTGTCTTGATCCAGCTTACGCACCGGGTACAGGAACCCCTGTTGCAGGTGGTTTAACAAATAACCAAGCATTCACTATCATTCGTGGTTTTACAGATATTAACTGGATTGGCATGGATATCGTTGAAGTGGCACCAGCCTATGATCAAGCAGAGATTACCGCCATCAATGCAGCGACTATTGCACATGATTACCTATGCTTATTAGCTATGAAAAAAGGGGCAATTCCTAACCCTAAACCAGATGCAGGCTAAGCTAAACGACAGACTGCAAATTCTTCTACCATGACATAATTTCATTTTTCTGATATTATAATAAGATAATATTTAGGGAGCGAATTTTCATGGTAGAAGTAAATAGTAGTAGAAACGATTTTCCAAGGCGTGAAATGCCACGGCATAATGCCTCCATGCAAGTATCTTTTCATTACGAGAATAAATCCTTAGTTGGTACTCTTGTAAATGTATCAATAACGGGCGCCATGCTGATGGGATGCCAACCTGTAGCCCCGAATTCCACAATTATAGTTAACCTACCTGATGTTGGTCAATTAAGCGCAACTGTAGTTTGGAATAATGGTGAAGCATTAGGCCTATCTTTTGAAAACGGAGGCAATACAAAAGAATCTATCGATAAAGCACTTTCAAAGGCAGTTAATTCCTTACCTGAACAAGACGATAGAAGATACCCAAGCCAATATGCACAAACACATTAAACATAAATCTGATATTTTAATTATTATTGTTTTATGACGCGACGGGCATGCACTATGACGCAATCTTGACATAGTCTACATCTAATTCACAGTAATTTAATATTATCAGTTAATTATCATATTTTTTTGGATAATTTATTTGCCCGTTATAATTATTTAGGTCCCGTCAAATGTCTTCTAATGATAGCCAATCACAAACCGTTTCTTTCACTCTTGATGGTGTAAAGGTTGCTGCCCAAGAAGGCGAAAGCATCTGGCAAGTTGCCCAAAGGTTGGGAACAGAAATTCCACATCTTTGCTATACACCTGAACCCGGATATAGACCAGATGGCAATTGCCGTGCATGTATGGTGGAAGTTGAAGGGGAACGTACATTAACGGCATCTTGCATACGTGAACCTCAAGAAGGAATGGTTGTTTTATCTGCAAGTGAACGGGCAAAAAAATCACGGAAAATGGTTTTTGAGTTATTGATGGCGGATCAACCTGAAAAAGAAGTTTCACATAACCCTGATTCCCGTTTTTGGAATTGGGCAAGCGATATGGAAATTGATGCAAGTAGGTTTCCTAAACGCCCTACCACAAAAGTAGATGACAGCCACGTCGCAATGCGTGTTAATCTTGATGCATGTATACATTGTAATTTATGCGTTCGTGCCTGTCGTGAAGTGCAAGTAAACGACGTCATAGGCATGTCTGGACGTGGATCAGGTGCAACTATTAGTTTTGATTTTGGGGATGCGATGGGCAACAGCACTTGTGTAGCCTGCGGCGAATGTGTTCAGGCGTGCCCAACCGGTGCTTTGATGCCGGCGACTCAATTAGATGACAACCAAGTATTCACTGGGAAAGCCGATAAAGTTGTTAATACTCTATGTCCATTTTGTGGTGTCGGTTGCCAAACTGAAATCCATGTTAAAGACAATAAAATTCTAAAAGTTGATGGTAGAAACGGCCCAGCAAATGAACAACGCCTTTGCGTTAAAGGTCGCTTCGGAATGGATTATGCCAGCCACCCAGCCCGCTTAACAAAGCCTTTAATTCGAAAAGAAGGTATAGCAAAACGATGGGACGACGAAGTTGACCAAAATAACCCTTGGACCCATTTTCGGGAAGCCACATGGGAAGAAGCACTTGATAAAGCGGCAGGCGGTTTACGGGATGTTCATACACAACAAGGTCCAAAAGGCATTGCAGGCTTTGGATCCGCAAAAGGGTCTAATGAAGAAGCATATCTTTTCCAAAAATTAATACGTAGTGCCTTCAAAACAAATAATGTGGATCATTGTACACGCCTTTGCCATGCATCATCGGTTGCAGCACTTTTAGAAGGCATTAGTTCAGGGGCCGTATCTGCGCCATTCAGAGCAGCAGAGGAATCAGATCTCATCATCATGATTGGTTGTCGGCCTAACTGGAACCATCCTGTGGCTGCCAGTTACTTTAAGCAAGCAGCAAAACGTTTTACCAAGGCCTTGGGCGAGCATCCCGTGACC
>CBFCZA010000097.1:0-9220 GCA_965602285.1 uncultured Curvivirga sp.
AAACAAGTTCAGTGGAAGCTGTACGAAGCTTTGTAGCAACAGGCGCTGGTTGTGCAATTCTTCCAGATTTAACATATCGCCCTTGGTCACTGGAAGGGGATCGTGTGGAAGCACGTTCCTTACCTGATCGTATGTCTACATTAGATATCGGGCTTGTGTGGCGCCATGGGGCAAAGCTTTCAAGTTTATCAGATGCGTTTATAAATGTTGCGATGGGCTATCGTGCTAATAGGCGTCGCCATATATAATTCGGTTTAACCGATAAAACATATCTATAATATAAATTTGCGATTTAAAATAAGGCCTCCTAAACTCCCCGCAGTATCAAACATAAGTAAGAATGCAAGTTCAACTTTCGCATAGCTCGTTGGGAGCGTGTTTATTTTATACTGGGAGAATATAATGAATAATAAATTACTTAAACAGGGAATTGCTGCTTTTGTCAGCGCTACATTCCTATGTTCCACAGCTTTTGCAGGTGCTATGCAGTCTATTGGCGCAAGTGAAGGTCAAGTGAATATTGTTGCATGGGCTGGATATATTGAACGCGGCGATACCATGAAAGAATTTGATTGGGTAACAAAGTTTGAAAAAGAATCTGGTTGTAAAGTAAATGTGAAAACAGCTGGTACTTCTGATGAGATGGTTGCCTTGATGAATGAAGGTGGTTTTGACCTTGTAACAGCCTCTGGTGATGCGAGCTTGCGCCTTATCGCTGGTAAGCGTGTTCAAGAAGTTAACACTGACTTGATCCCAAGTTGGAACAAAGTTGATGAGCGCTTGAAGAATGCTCCATGGCATACTGTTGACGGGAAACATTATGGAACACCTTATCAGTGGGGCTCTAACGTTTTGATGTATAATACAGATACATTCAAAACCGCACCAGATAGCTGGAACGTTATTTTTGAAGAGATGGATCTTCCTGATGGCAAGACTAACAAAGGTCGCGTACAAGCATTTGATGGGCCAATTTACATCGCGGATGCCGCTATTTACCTTATGTCTACGAAGCCAGAACTTGGCATTAAAGATCCTTATGAGTTGAATGAGGAGCAATTTGCAGCAGCCCTAGATCTTCTTCGTGCTCAACGTGAAATCGTTGCACGCTATTGGCATGATGCATTCGTACAGATTGATGATTTCACCAATGAAGGTTTTGTTGCCTCTTCTTCTTGGCCTTTCCAAGTGAATATTATGCAAAGCGAGAAGAAACCAATTGCCAGCACTATTCCAAAAGAAGGTGCTACCGGTTGGGCTGATACAACAATGATGCATGCAGATGCTGCAAACCCAAATTGTGCTTATAAATGGATGGAGCATTCTTTGAGTGCGAAAGTACAAGGCGATTTGGCTGCATGGTTTGGATCTGTTCCTGCTAACCTAGACGCATGTAAAGGTAATGCTTTGCTAGGCGATGAAGGTTGTGCAACTAACGGACTTGGTGATTTTGATCGCATCAGCTTCTGGCGCACACCGGTTAGCAAATGTAAGACACAAGATAAATGTGTTCCTTACTATCGTTGGGTAACAAGTTATATCGCTGTTTTAGGCGGACGATAACCCTATCATAACCGGGAGAGGTTACCTCTCCCGGTTCTTTTTTAACGTTTTAATTTAAAGATTTTTCAATGTCCGCTGCTGTCGAATTTCAAAATGTTAACCGCCATTTCGGCGATGTAAAAGCTGTTGATAATGTAAGCTTTTCCATTCCTGAAGGTGAGTTTTTCTCTATGTTGGGGCCTTCTGGTTCTGGCAAAACTACGTGTCTTCGTTTGATCGCGGGATTTGAGCACCCAAATCATGGACATATCTTAATTCACAATCAGCAGACAGAGGCTATGCCACCTTATGATCGGGATGTGAATACAGTCTTTCAGGATTATGCGCTTTTTCCCCATATGTCGATTATTGAAAATGTCGCTTATAGTCTTATGGTGCGTGGCGTTGGCAAAAAAGAACGTCTTGCACAAGCGCAAGAAATGCTTGACATGGTCAAGTTGCCAGATGTTGGAAGTCGTAAGCCGTCACAACTTTCTGGAGGACAAAGACAGCGGATTGCGCTGGCACGTGCCCTGATCAATAAGCCCCGTGTTTTATTGTTGGATGAGCCTTTAGGCGCGTTAGATCTGAAATTAAGAGAGCAAATGCAAGTCGAGCTTAAGGCATTGCAGCGGAAAGTTGGGATTACATTCGTTTTTGTGACGCATGATCAAGATGAAGCCCTTTCTATGAGTGATCGTGTTGCCGTATTTAACAATGGCAAGATTGAGCAAATAGGCACACCAAGCGAGATTTATAATAAACCAGAAACTAAATTTGTTGCTGGCTTTGTAGGTTCCACAAATATTATTTCAATAGAAGATTCTATCTAACTAGGCCTTGAAAAAGGTAGCTACAGCCTTCGACCTGAACGTATTTCTATCACAACGGATTCAGCCGACTTGACCTCTTTAAAGGGGGCGGTTGTTGATATGTTATATCATGGGGAAAATACGCGCATAAGCGTTAAGACCGATGCTGGTATGGAATTTATAGTCTCAATGCAGAATAAGTCCAGTGACCTTGAGGGAATGGTAACTGGGGATCAGGTTTATCTTAATTGGTCTGAAAGTGATATGCACTATTTAAGCGATATTGAGGCCTAGCATGTCTGTAGAAACTCAATCCCTCGTTGTTAATGTGTCGCTTCGCCGGCGCATATCAACAATCCTACATCATCGACCATATTTATTGGTGGCCATTTTACTTGGCCCTCCGATGTTATGGTTGGGGGTCGTTTATTTAGGATATCATTTTGCCTTACTGATGCAAAGTTTCTATTCCATTGATGAATTCAGTGGGATGATCGTACGGGAATTTACATTTCGTACTTATGGGGAACTTCTTCATCCTGCAAATCTGGATATTATCATTAGAACAGTGACTATGGCAGCGGTTGTAAGTGTGTTTGCAGCCATCATTGCCTTTCCTATTGCTTATTATATGGCACGTTATGCAAAGGGGCGGGTGAAGGTTGTTTTTTACCTTGCTGTGATGCTGCCTCTTTGGTCTAGTTATCTCGTCCGGGTTTATTCGTGGAAACTTATTCTGGCCAAAGAAGGTGCGTTAAATTGGGTTGTGGAACAACTTCATCTAACGTGGTTACTGGATGCGATCCTCGCACTTCCTGTGATTGGTGGTCCGTCGCTATCGATTAGTTATATTGGTACATTCCTAGTGTTTTTATACATATGGCTTCCTTTTATGATTTTACCGATACAAGCATCATTAGAACGTGTGCCCAATAATTATATCGAAGCTTCTTCTGATTTAGGGGCACGCCCGTTCCAAACATTTAGAAAAGTAATATTCCCTCTGGCTTTTCCGGGTGTTGTTGCTGGATCTATTTTTACATTCTCATTAACACTTGGGGATTATATCATTCCACAAATCGTTGGGTCTTCTCGCCTGTTTATTGGACAAGCTGTTTATACACATCAAGGTATTGCCGGTAATATTCCATTAGCGGCCGTCTTCTCTGTGATACCTATTGTTATCATGGGTATTTATCTATCTGTGGCTTAAAGACTGGGGGCTTTCGATGCGCTTTAATCCATTTAAAAGCTCTTCTCCTTGGGGGGTAAAGCTTGCCGCTGCTGCGGGCCTTGCTTTTTTACATATTCCATTGTTATTAATTTTTCTTTACGCATTCACCACGGAAGAGAAATCTTATGCCTTTCCCCCCCCTGATCTGACCTTGAAATGGTTTGCTGTAGCGTGGGAACGTGATGACATTTGGAATGCGCTTTTCTTATCTACAAAGATTGCCGCGATATCCATGTGTATTGCTATGGTTCTTGGAACTATGGCTTCAGCTGCGATGTATAAGGCAACTTTCTTTGGTAAAGAAACCATATCACTTCTGATCATTTTACCGATTGCACTGCCTGGTATTATCACCGGTATTTCATTACGTTCTGCCTTTCATTTAGCAGAAATTCCTTACAGCGTTTGGACGATCATTCTGGGGCATGCCACATTCTGCGTGGTGGTGGTCTATAATAATGTGATTGCGCGCTTTAGAAAGACATCAGGCTCCTTGATTGAGGCCTCTATGGACCTTGGTGCTGATGGATTTCAAACCTTTCGCTATGTGATTTTACCTAATATTGCAACGGCCCTACTTGCTGGTGGCATGTTGGCATTCGCCTTAAGCTTTGATGAAGTGATTGTGACTACTTTCACTGCGGGTCAACAAACCACATTACCAATTTGGATGTTGTCCGAATTGATTAGGCCTAGGCAACGCCCTGTAACCAATGTGGTTGCTATATTCGTTATAGCAGTAACTTTCATACCAATATTGGCCGCATATTATCTGACGAAAGATACAGATGATGTGAATGGCCAAGGAAAATAAAACGACTATAAAAAACTAGGGAGATGAACATGCAAACTTCTATGCTTATTGATGGAAAATTCGTAAACGGTAGTGATCAGTCTGAAAAAATTATCAATCCGGCAACGGGTGAGTTAATATTGGAGCTTCCAGAAGCGACCCCTGATGATGTGAGTAATGCTGTTGATGCAGCAGAACGTGCCTTTGATCGATGGTCCCGCACAACACCGGGTGAACGTTCTGCAATGTTATTGAAATTGGCAGATCGTATCGAGGCTGAAACAGAAGAATTTGCACGTTTAGAATCTATCAATTGTGGCAAACCACATCATTTAGTTTTGGTGGATGAATTACCAGCAGTTGTCGATTGTCTTCGTTTCTTTGCAGGCGCTGCACGTTGTGTTCAAGGGAGTGCCGCAGGGGAGTATCTTGAAAACCATACATCTATGATCCGTCGTGACCCATTAGGAATTGTTGCCTCAATTGCGCCTTGGAACTACCCATTGATGATGGCTATTTGGAAGTTGGGCCCTGCTTTAGCTGCAGGAAACACTGTGATCTTAAAGCCTTCAGAACAAACGCCTTTAACTGCATTGAAACTAGGGGAACTTGCAGCTGAAATATTACCAGCAGGCGTTTTGAACATCATTGTAGGACGAGGCGAAACTGTTGGTGCTGGCCTGATTTCAAATCCAAAAGTCCGCATGATTTCACTTACTGGTGATGTGGCTACAGGGCAAAAGGTTTTGAATGTTGCTTCGAAAACTTTAAAACGTACTCATTTAGAATTAGGCGGAAAAGCGCCTGTTATTGTTTATGATGATGCTGACTTAGCAGAAGTTGTTCAGGGCATTCGTGACTTTGGTTTTTATAACGCGGGCCAAGATTGCACCGCTGCTTGTCGTATTTATGCAGGGCCAAAAATCCATGACAACCTTGTTGCAGATCTTACATCTGCCGTGGCCTCCATCAAATTCAATCAAGCGAATGATGAAGATAACGAAATAGGGTCTCTTATCAGTGATCGTCAACGCAATCGAGTTTCAAGTTTTGTTGAACGCGCTGCAGAACAGAAACATATTGAAATTACCACAGGTGGTAAAATGGGAGAGGGCAACGGCTTCTTTTACGAACCAACTGTGATTGCAGGGGCGTTGCAGAATGACGAAATCGTTCAGCGCGAAGTATTTGGCCCTGTGGTTTCTGTGACGCAGTTTGATGAAGATTCACAAGCTGTTCAATGGGCGAATGAATCAGAATATGGCTTGGCATCTTCCGTATGGACCAAAGATATATCCAAGGCAATGGAAGCGTCTTCTCGATTACAATATGGCTGTACATGGGTGAACACACATTTCATGCTAACCGCTGAAATGCCACATGGTGGTTTGAAATCATCTGGTTATGGTAAAGACATGTCTGCTTATGCACTGGAAGATTATTCTGTCATCCGCCATGTCATGATCAAATATTAAACCTTTAGGTACTTCATAATGATTTAAAAATGCTGCGTTCCTTCCTAGGGCGTAGCATTTTTATTTTGATGTTAATTTAGGCTTGCGGGCTCTGTCAGACTAAAAATCGTTTTGACGTGATTAGAGTATTCTCCTATCCATAAACATTTATTTCTAAACGACTTGGATTGGCGCTGTCAGAGGAAACTACCTTTGACGACTTTGCTCTCGAATTGTAGAATTTGGGCCAATCTTCGCGAAAGAAATTCGGAAGAAGAGGATACGTCCGGCGGCCAATCATTCAAACTGGAGATGGCACTTGGATGAGGTTTTTGTGAAAATTAATGGTGAAACACATTATTTGTGGCGAGCTGTTGATCATGAAGGCGAGGTATTAGAAGCTTATGTATCTAGACGCCGTAATCGCAAAGCAGCGT
Source organism: uncultured Curvivirga sp. (assembly GCA_965602285.1). Lineage (GTDB taxonomy): Bacteria > Pseudomonadota > Alphaproteobacteria > UBA8366 > Aestuariispiraceae > Curvivirga. Next base: position 6,273 of record CBFCZA010000097.1, read on the forward strand.
TGGTTTTCCTTAAGAAAATCATGAAACGCTATGGCCGTCCAACAGAAATTGTGACTGATAAATTACGATCATATCGAGCAGCCATGAATATCATTGGTATTGCCGATAAACAAGAAACTGGTCGTTGGAAAAATAACAGATGTGAAAATTCCCATTTGCCATTTCGACGAAGGGAATATGCTATGTTGCACTTTCGGCACATGCGAAGTTTACAAAAATTCGTATCAATCCAGTCCTCAATTTATAACCACTTCAACCATCAGCGCCATCTCATTAATCGTCAGCAATTCAAACTAAACCGCTCAGCCGGGTTAGCTGAGTGGCGACTACTTGTGGCTTAAAATTTACTGAAATTATTCAATATTTCATTTGAGGTTTTTACTCTGACAGAGCCCCATGAGATGTTGGACGAAAATCCGTTTACTTATATTAAGGCCATTGAAACAGCTGCCGCCTAATAATCCAAAATACATTTAAGTTTAATCGAGCCCTGAAGAATTTTCTTTGGGGTTTTTGTTTTTTTATTTGAAAGACAGGGCTATATAATAAATGAGGCTGGAGAGGGGCTATATTTTAGGGGGTGAAGCTATGGAATATCTGCCAGATCCAGCAGGGGCGGCTCTGTGAGCCCGACCCCTACGGAAAAAATATCTACGCTTATTTTGAGAAATCCGCAGAAAGCGGTCATTCTCACGGAAGTTTTTACTTACTCCCTACAGAGATGGTGGGCCCGGAGGGACTTGAACCCCCGACCAATCCGTTATGAGCGGACCGCTCTAACCAGCTGAGCTACAGGCCCCACCTGATTGGCTTTCTAACGAGTGATTTCGGGCTTTGCAAGTCTTGCTTTGTAACTTTTTACATTTTCCTCTATATGAACCATGAAATTATCAAACTTTTTAATGAATTGAGTCGAAATGGACATTTATGTGGACGCGGATGCTTGCCCTGTGAAGCAAGAAGTCATCAAAGTAGCTGAGCGTCATAGAATGAAAGTTTTCATGGTAGCAAATGAATGGATGCGTGCGGGAATGCATCCGCTTGTTGATTCTATTGTGGTGCCTGAGGGGGCGGATGCGGCAGATGACTGGATTGCAGAACATGTTCAACCTAAAGATATTGTAATTACGAACGATATTCCTTTGGCTGATCGCTGTATTAAGGCTGGGGCGTCTGTTATTGGGGCGAAAGGGAAGCCCTTTGACCCTAAAAATATTGGCATGGCTTTAGCGATGAGAGATCTTAAATCAGAGTTAAGAGAAACAGGGCAATTAAAAGAAGGTGGGCCTGCTTTTGCTAAACAAGACAGGTCAAACTTCCTCAATAGTTTGGAAACGATCATTCAAAAGAATAAACGAATTTAGATTTATAAGGCCCATCTGTTGATTGATACTATTGTATAGCACTTATCATTTCCATATAAGTTCAGTTATTAATTAGTTAAAGTTTTATATTCCTTTGCTATGGATTTATGATGTTTTGTTGGTGACGGACTGTTCTTTTTATAATTAAGTAGAAACAAATCGTAGGATTTTATTGTTATGGCTCAAAAAGCAAACCCACTTAAATTGAATAAACTACAACAACGGACTCTGGTATTGGCTCAAATCATTGCTAAAGATCCTGCTGCCTCTATCAAAAACGAATCAACAGGGGAAGTTTCTTTAACCCGCATGCCACATGCTCATGGAAATCATGTGCATGTGGGGCCTTATGTTGTTGCGGCGAAGGAAGTAAGCGGATTTTCTAATCAAGCAGTGTGGGTTGCTCTTGCTAGAAAAGGATTATGCCATGGGGACCCTTCAGGTGTTGTGACACTTACTAATGAGGGGCAAGAATACGATACTGGACTAAACGACAAATTTACGTCTGTATCCGATCATTGATAATAGTCAGGCGTATTTTTTTTGGAAATTGACTATAGGTATCAGGGGATGTAATTTGTTTTGTGAGAGATTTCTTTTTTAAAACTTTCGGCGTGATTATGAATGAATTGAATTCCAAAAAGACAAAGTTAAGGCCTTTTATGCTTTGTAAGCTGCTGTTTGGCGCAGCACTCGTGTCTTTACCGGCCCATTCTGAAGCCGCGCCGATGCGTTTTGTGTACTCAGATAATTATATTCCTTTTTCTTGGGCGGAATACGGCAGAACAGATGGTATCTTGATAGATATTGTAAATGAAACTATTGGCAATAGGATGAACATTGCCGTTTCTCACGCTAGTTACCCATGGAAAAGAGCGCAGAACTTTGTCGCCTCAGGGGAAGCGGATGCTTTCGTCACTGTTCCTACTAAAAATCGCCGTGAATATAGTGCATGTAGTGAAAACCCAGTAATCACTGTTAATGTGAACGCTTATACATATGCAGGGCATCCACGAATGGATGAATTAATGGCTGTAAAATCGTTTGAAGATTTGAAAAGTTTTAAGGTTATAGATTATATCGGAAATGGTTGGGCTAAGAATAAGTTTAAAGATATGTCGATCACTTGGGCAACAAACCTAGAGACAAGCTATAGAATGCTTGCAGGTAAAAGGGGAGATGTCATGGTAAGGAATACCTTTAACTTTGATTACTACTCCAATGTTTTAAATATTAAAGACAAGGTCGCAAAATTGCCGACTGCTTTGAGTTCAGTTGCTTTTCATCTATGCATTAATAAAAACTCAAGATACATAGATATATTGCCTGAATTTGATAAGGTAATCGAAGATTTTAATGCCAATGACGAATTAAACCTCATTACAAAGAATTATTGAACTGATTATCCATATATCATCACTTATTTAGATATGAATTATACGCCAGATGTAAGTCTGGCGTTTTTTTATGTGCTAAGGAAAGGAAAAGAAGCGTGGTTCCTAAATGAATAGGTCCTTATCAGAGGCTGATTCAGTGATTTAAGAGTATTTTTGATGATTTTGTATTTTATTGATGTGTTGTGTT
>CBFCZA010000098.1:0-9173 GCA_965602285.1 uncultured Curvivirga sp.
ACGAGTACCACGTTCATCACAATGGCCCTCAACTTGAATAACAACTTGTGGGAATTGTAACAACCATGCAGCTTGTTTCGCCAACACAGATTGTCCATCTGAAGATAGGTCAGAGCGATCATACTGGAAGAACACACGATCACCGATATTCACAAGGAACTCACGTTCAGAACCTGGAATTAAATCATCAAGTCCAGAACCTGTACCGCCATTCGCATTGGCACTATCAGCACCCGCGTTTGTACCAGCTTCCGCAGCTGGAGCATTACTGCCACCACCTGTAGTATCTGTTGTTTCTTCTGGTGCTGTTTCACAAGCGGCTACGAGAACAAGTGCAGCAAACAAACTCAAAATCTTAAAGCGCATAAGAGCATCCCCTAAATGCAAGGCCGACAATAAATTGTACGGCGGGTTGGTATAATTTACAGGCAAAAACCTGTTCTCTAAAACAATGTTTCATACAATAACTTTTAGGAATATTGCATAAAGCATATAAATAACAAGTAGAAAAAATCTCTAAGCAGTAATAAAACATGCTAATTCAATAATTTCAACCGTTGATCGCGTCTTTTTTAACATTTAAATGTTTCTATAATATTCAAATGTTCAAGTAAAGCAGAGTATAATTAAAGAAAACTATTTTGCACTACATCGAAAAACTAAGGATTTATGGGTGACCATGCAGGATCAGATGCATCACCCGGGGTAATTATTTCCCTTAAATTATAACCGGTTAAATCCACAGAGAACAATCTAGTTTTGCCTTTTTTACCTGGTTCTTGGCGGAAGAACATCAAGACACGTCCATTTGGAGACCAAGTAGGTGCCTCATCCAAGAAACTTTCTGATAATAAGCGTTCCCCAGAACCATCAGGGCGCATTACTCCAATGTGAAACTTCCCTTGGGTTTGTTTTGTAAAGGCTATTAAATCACCACGAGGGGACCAAACTGGTGTAGAATAGTTTCCCCGACCAAAACTGATTCTATGAACATCACTTCCATCTGCATCCATCACATAAATTTGCGGACTTCCACCACGATCAGAGTTAAAGGCAATTTTCTCACCTTCAGGATCAAATGTAGGGGATGTGTCGATAGCCTTCGTATTTGAAAGACGTGTTGGTTTTCTTGTACGTAAATCCATCATATAAAGATCAGTTTTGCCACCATCAGCATGGCTCATAATGATAGAATCACCATCAGGAGAAAAACGTGGCGCAAAAGTCATCCCGGGAAAAGCACCCAGTAATTCTTGTCGACCTGTTTGAATATTAAATAAATAAACACGTGGCGTATTATTATAATAACTTAAATAAGTGATTTCATGGCGTTTAGGGGAGAAACGTGGCGTTAAAACCAAATCACGCCCATCAGTTAAAAACATATGGTTAGCACCATCTTGATCCATAATAGCTAATCGCTTCTTACGATTGGTTTTCTTGCCACTTTCAGCCACATAAACGATACGAGAATCGAAATATCCACTTTCCCCAGTTAAGCGCTTATAAATGCGGTCCGCAATCATATGGGCGACACGACGCCAATTACTGCGTTCTGTTTGTAACGCTTGGCCGATCATACGTTTTTCAGCAAATACATCCCACAGCCTAAATTCGACCCGCAACAGGCCATCCGCCTTAAGTGTTACAGAACCATTCACCAACGCCTGAGTATTAATCACACGCCAATCAGAAAACCTTGGGCGCACCTTCATTGATGAAATGGATTGAATAAAAGCTTTAGGGTCAATGGTCTGAAAAATACCGGATCGGTTCAAATCATCAGAAATAACCTTCGCCATATCACGGCCTAAATTATTTTCTGGTGCCAATGCCCCAAAGAAATCCGTGATCGCAATAGGAAGCGGTTCCACGTTGCCTTGGGAAATATCAATATTCACCTCTGCCTGTGCAACGGGAGAAATCATGATACAAGCGACAACAGCGATTAAATATCGGCGCAATTGAGAAACCATATTCTTGTTCCACATTCTCATACTCTCATTCCTTTTGCTTTTTCTTGCCATACTTGTTTCATCAAGTCAGCGAATTACTTTTTGGCAGATGCCCGTATTATTGGCCCAAACATTACTATTTACCCAAACATTTGCTTAGGATCAAAGGTGAAATTAATCACCCCCCATACATCATATTTATTATGTGGTAAATTCAACGGGCTACATTTCAAGACCGCAGCCTGTGCACTACGTGCGGCAGCTGACCAAAATGGGTTTGATGATTCACCTTTATCTACAATTTTAACACTGCGTACAGACATATCTTGATTCATAACAACCCGTAATCGCACGACTAAATTATCAGCATCACGCGCACCCGGTTGAATATTCCAGCACCCTGCAATCTGCTGCTTAACCGCATCCAGTTCACTATTAGAAAGAAGAGAGCTCGCCTCTGAAATCTCTCGACGGGGCTGGGAATCTTTCTTCTTCTGTGCGTTTTTCAAGATATCTGCAAGTGCAAGTTTTTTAGGTTCTTCTTTCTTTTTATCTTTTTCTTTTTGTACCGGCCTTGGTGTTGGCTGATCTTTGAGTTTTTGAACAGTCTTCAACACAGAGGAGAAGTCTTTTTTCTTCTCTTCCTTTTTTTCAGGTTTCTTTTTAGGCTCAGGAGGCTTCGCCGTTGGTCGCATTTCAGCAACCTGCTTAGGTTTTTCTGGCGGCTTCGGTTTCACCTTAGGTTTTTCCGGTAACTTAACTTTTTCCGGTATAATCTCAGCCTCTGTTTCTGGTTCTAATTCTGGCTCTGGTGGGGTTGGTGGGGGTGGTGGGGGCGTTGGTGGTGGGGGGGGTGGTGGAGGAGGCGGTGGTGTTTTTGTTGGTTGTTGCACCTCAGGTCTCGTGGTTAACTCTGCCAATTCGTCTTCGGTTATCATTTCCACCTCAACCGGAGGAGGCGGTAAATCCAAACTTCTATTAAAAGAAGGCAGCCCAAACCATGCAATTAAAACAACCGCAATATGGAAAATGGTAGATGTGATAATAGGACCGCGCATAGATATTATATAACCGAACTTTTATGGCTGAATTGAGGCATGTAAGAAGAAATAAGCACTTCTATCCTCATTAATTGTTTTGACCGGGTGTTTGTGCAAGCAAGGCGACCTTCTTAAACCCAGCGGCAGACACCTGCCCCATCACATTCATGACCTGCCCGTAAGATATATCTTTATCGCCACGCACAAAAATACGAATGTCAGGGTTATTTCCTGTAATCGCTTGTAAGCGCGGTACCAGATTCTCCATTTCAACGACAGTTTCTTGAATATACAAAATGCCTTCCTTATTAATAGAAAGGACTAAAGGTTCTGCACTATCATTCATCGCAGCAGCTTTTGTTTTAGGAAGGTCAACAGGCACGCCAACTGTCATCAATGGTGCCGTAACCATAAAAACAATCAATAATACAAGCATCACATCGACAAAAGGAGTTACGTTAATTTCAGACATAGCCTGAAAACGCCGACCTCCATATCCACGGCCACGGCCGCCACCCATCATTTGGCCAGCCATATTTATTTCCCTTCATCAAGTTGACGAGAAATAATCGCGGAAAATTCACCAGAGAAAGCGTCTAAACGTCCTGCTAGTCGTGCAAGATCATTTGAAATTTTATTATAGGCAATGGTCGCTGGGATTGCAGCCACAAGTCCAAGAGCAGTCGCAAAAAGTGCTTCGGCAATACCCGGTGCAACAACAGCAAGGCTTGTTTGTTTACTAGCAGCAATCGCCGTAAAACTATTCATAATACCCCAAACGGTACCAAACAAACCAACGAAAGTAGCGGAAGACCCTACAGAAGCAAGGAAAGGCAAGTAACGTTCCAAACGATCCATTTCACGTGATAGCGTCACCTGCATCACACGTTCAATACGATCATGTAGGCTAACTCCATTACTACCAGATAACCCCCGATTAGAAGCATGGCGCCATTCTTTCATGGCTGCCGCAAAGATAGATGACATTGGATCTGCAGGATATTGGCCAATACGATCATAAAGATCGTCTAAAGAACCGCCGGACCAAAATGAATCCTCAAACTTACTAGCCTGATGAGTCACGCGCCTTATGCGCATCACTTTTTCAAAAATAATGGCCCAGCACCAAACGGACGCCACCACCAAAATTAACATCACGGTCTTTACAACCCAGTCTGCAGCCCAAAAAAGACTAAGAATAGTAAGCTCATAAGCTTCCGTATTGGCAGAAAGATCCGCCATGTTCACTACAGTTTCATCCATTTTTAAATTATCCCTACCCTAGACAATATTTCAATTTCAACTTGTTGCTTATTCAGTAATTTGAATAGCATCCACAATATGTTTTGGTACCCGCTTTGGCTTCTTTTCCATAGAAACCGACGCCACCCTAATTTCCAACTCAACCAATGTTTCATCGCCTCGTAGCACAAGTTGCCTCATGAGAAAAGAGGCCCCTTTCATACCAACACATCGTGTTTCAATCGTTAGCAAATCATCTAATACCGCGGGACGCAAAAAATCCACCGTCATACTACGCACCGCAAAGATAACATTATGCTCTTTGGCTAAATCTTGTTGCTCATACCCTAAGCTACGAAGATATTCAGTACGCCCACGTTCCGCAAAATTCACATAACAACTATGATAAACAATACCACCAGCATCCGTATCTTCATAATAGACTCGGACCGGCAGTCGATGCACAAGACCATCCCATTGCGGCAACATTGAGGCAATTTCGATTTTTTTTGAATTCTCCATATTTTTTTTAGTCATCTAACAAGCCGAATTGTGGGTTATCTTTTCTTGCGCTCTGTGCGGGGGGTGTTCGATCTATATAAACCCAACCTGATGGCGTTAACATCCGCCCGCGTGGGGTACGATGAACCATACCTTTTTGAATTAAAAATGGTTCTACAACCTCTTCTAAAACATCGCGTTCATTTGCAAGCGCTGCGGCTAATGTCTCCACCCCAACCGGTCCACCACCATAATTATCCGCCATACATTTCAAATAAAGGCGATCCATTTTATCTAGGCCGTTCTTATCCACATCCATGCGCAATAACGCAACATCAGCAGATTTAGCATCCACCAAGTCTTCGCCAGCGACAGAAGAAAAATCACGAACCCGACGCAACAAACGCCCCGCCACACGTGGTGTCCCACGGCTACGTCTTGCGACTTCCCGCGCTCCATCTTCGGACATATTCATATCAAGTAATCGTGCCCCACGTGCAACGATCGTCGTCAGCTCTTCTTCTGTATAAAAATTCATATGAAGAGGAATACCAAAACGTTCACGCAATGGCGTTGTAATTAACCCTGCACGTGTAGTTGCACCAACCAAAGTAAAAGGCGGCAAATCAATACGAACACTTCGCGCAGCAGGTCCATCACCAATGATTAAATCGAGCTGGTAATCTTCCATTGCCGGATAAAGAATTTCTTCAACAGCAGGGTTTAAACGATGGATTTCATCAATGAACAATACGTCATTTGGCTGTAAATTGGTAAGCAATGCCGCAAGGTCGCCAGCCTTCGCAATAACAGGCCCAGACGTCGCACGAAAACTAACGCCCAATTCATGGGAAACGATCTGTGCTAATGTTGTTTTCCCAAGGCCCGGAGGGCCATAAAATAAAGTGTGATCCATCGCATCACCGCGACCGCGTGCAGCCTCGATAAAAATCTTTAAATTTTCGCGGACATCTTTTTGTCCGATGAAGTCATCTAAGGATGTAGGTCTTGTACTATCTTTTGATCCAATTTTATCAGAAGACTGCACTTCGGGTGCGACCACACGTTTCTGATCAATACCATTATCTTCATCAAACGGGCTGTTAGAGAAATCGCTCATTGACTAAGCTCTTTCAAGGCAGCAGGTATCAAGGCTTCTACTGTTGCCCCCTCACCCATTACTTGGGCCGCCTTTACCACTGCTGTATAGGCATCCCCGCGTGCATACCCTAAATTCACAAGTGCAGAAACCGCATCATCGGCAAGTGTCTCAACAGCCACACCAGCATCTTTATCTTTTGTCGCAATTTTCTTTTCTGCCAAAGCAGCCCCACCAAGAGAGAATTTTGCGACCTTGTCTTTAAGTTCCGTTACAATACGCCCTGCGACCTTCGGCCCAACACCATTAGCACGAGATACAGCTGCCTTATCTTGCGCCGCGATTGCAGTAACAAGCTCATCTGGGCCAAGCACAGAAAGAATAGCCAAGCAGACTTTAGCACCGACACCTTGAACCGTAGTCAATAGGCGAAACCAGTCTCGCTCCATCGTATCGATAAATCCATATAGATGTATATGATCTTCACGTACATGAGTTTCAATTTCAAGGCGCACAGCCTCACCAACATTTGGCATATTGCGAAGGGTGCGACGTGAACAAAATGCTTGATAGCCCACACCATTCACATCAAGGACTACAAAATCCTCTGCCACGGTATCAACTAATCCTTTTAGCATTGAAATCAATTCTTCAAACTCCCAATATTTAGGCTATTTTTTTGCAACATTCTGGCTCCAATGTGCGCGAGTCCCTGCGTGATGTCCATGACAGATTGCAATGGCTAACGCATCGGCGGCATCTTCGCTACTTGGATTGCATCCCGGCAACAACGTTCGAACCATCATTCCAATTTGATCTTTATTCGCAGCCCCAGTTCCAACTACAGATTGCTTCACTGATTTTGCAGAATATTCAGCCACAGGAAGCCCAAAAATCGCAGGAGCAACCAAGACAACCCCACGCGCATGACCAAGTTTAATGGTCGTACCCGGATTTTTATTTAGAAACGTTTCTTCTACTGCAGCTTCATCAGGATTATAACGTTCTAAAACCATCATTAATAATTCATATAAAGATTTTAACCTATCTGCCATGGGAACATCAGTTGGCGGTCGAGCTGTCCCGCTATCCACATAGGATATACGGTTTCCATCCATATCAATCACGCCCCATCCCGTGTTTCGCAATCCCGGATCAAGTCCTATGATTCTAGTCGCCATGCCTAAACCTAAAATATCAAATAAAAAAAGGGCAGCTCACCTATAGGGAGCCGCCCTTTTCTATTAACAGGATTCGTTAGCCTTCTGCCAGCTTTTCCATGATCTCATCAGAGATATCGAAATTGGCTGTTACATGCTGTACATCATCAAGATCATCCAACACATCTAGGAACTTCAAAAGCTTCTCTGCTTTGTCTTGATCCAAAGGAATTACATTTTGTGGTTTCCACGCAAGTTTTGCACCTTTCGCATCGCCAAACTTTTCGGACAATGCTCCCGCAACAGCATGTAGATCACCTGGTTCACAAAGAATTTCATGTCCTTCGTCGCCACTGACAACATCGTCTGCACCAGCTTCTAAAGCTTCCTCAAACATCACATCCTCTTCTGCAGCTTCGATTGGATAAATAATTTCACCAACGCGATCAAACATGAAGGCAACAGAACCAGTTTCGCCTAAAGCCCCACCAGCCTTGTTAAAAGCAGTACGCACATCAGAAGCAGAACGATTACGGTTATCGGATAAAACATCAACAATAACAGCAACGCCACCGGGACCATATCCTTCGTAACGAATTTCTTCTAGAAGGTCTACTTCACCACCACCAGCACCTTTTTTGATGGCACGCTCGATGTTGTCTTTAGGCATAGAACTAGAACGCGCAGTTACCATCGCCATACGAAGACGCGCATTAGAATCTGGATCTGGACCGCCCATTTTAGCTGCGATCATGATTTCTTTAGAAAATTTAGCAAAAAGGCCAGCACGTTTCTTATCCTGTGCGCCTTTGCGATGCATAATATTTTTAAACTTAGAATGGCCTGCCATAGGTACGGTCCTTACTTCTTTAGTCTCATTGCTCTATCATGGAGCAAAATCTTTATTAAAATTGCTTTTGAAAAACACTCACTGCGGATGTTTTACTAAATGGTAGCTATTTGTCGATGTTTTTTTAAAAAACTACCCATTTTAGCCACTATATCAGATTTGAACGCAAATTCGTTGCATCATTCCAGCGGTTCATCTTAAAGTCATTTCATGAAACGAATCGAAAATACAATTACCTATAGTAACCGATCTGATGTGCAGCAGCCATTTGAAGCAGCAGTCATCATGCCATCCACCTTGCGTGAAACAATATTTAAAGCATTAGAATCTGTATTCGCGCAAACTGATATAGGACCTGTTCAAATCCTCATTGGGATAGATATTGATCCAGAAAATAATATAGACTCCCTATGTTCCTTCCTTGAAAGCGCCCCAGACAACATCGCCATCAGCCTCATAAATCCCGGCTATTCAACAAGCCAACGCCATGGTGGCATGCATAAAGCGTTCGATGGTGGTGCATTGCGAACAATATTAAGTTTTCTCGCCAATAGCCCATTTTTAGCCTATCTAGATGATGACAATTGGTGGGAGAAAAACCATTTAAGCAGTTTAATTTCTGTAATCAAAAACAAGCCTTGGGCCTTTAGTCATCGCAATTATGTCCATCAAGAAAGTCAGAAAATCCTTGGTCGAGATGTCATAGAATCTGTAGGGCCGGGCAAAGGAATCTATAATCAAAAGGTGGGAGGTTTTGTTGATCCAAATTGCTTGATGATTGATAAAACAAAGGCAGACGCAATTCTAAACCTTTGGTCGACCTGCATGGATAGCGCCCCCGGCAGTTCAACAGCGGATAGATTAATATTTAATAAATTAAAAAATGCACCCTTTGGCGACACTGGCATTGTGACGGCAAATTATGTCATTGACCCCAAAGACCCAGTGCACCCCTACAGGTTAAAATCCCTGCCGCCTGAAATTGTGAAACTTCATTACGGCGAATAGGATTAAACCTTAGGCACAGCCCGATGCAACCTTGGGCCAACACGAACAGGCTCAACTCGTTTGGCTAAGCCTGTCCTTGGGTCTGTTTCCACAAATACACCACAAATAGTTCCCGGGCCTTCAGCAGGGGATAGGCGCGGTTTTGGAATAGTCCCAATATTACGCGCTAAACATTCGTCCTTACCCATACCGATGATCGAATCATAATCACCACACATGCCCGCATCAGTTTGATAGCCTGTGCCACCATCCAAAATTTGTGCATCGCCGGTTGGCACATGCGTATGCGTTCCAACCACAAGGCTCGCGCGACCATCA
>CBFCZA010000099.1:0-9162 GCA_965602285.1 uncultured Curvivirga sp.
TAAACGATTAAATTTGTTTTTACATTTAACGTCGCCTGTCGTATATAAGCTGTCGCATGTAAAATAGTTGAAATTTAGACGTAAATATATATCCACTAGTTAGATAATCAATTGTATCAATGCTTTTTAAATGAGTATGAGTACATGAGAAAAAAAATTAATTAACAACCTATTTACAGGATGACGCCAATGTCCGATGAACAAGATCTCGACCTACGTGAATTAGACGACCAAGAGTTAGTCGAACAAATGTGGGATGACCTATATGATGGTCTTGCTGATGAAATTTCTGAAGGTACTAACATTCTTTTAGAGCGTGGTTGGGAACCATATAGAGTTCTTACTGAGGCTCTTGTAGAAGGCATGAGAATTGTAGGTATCGATTTCCGCGATGGAATACTTTTTGTACCAGAAGTATTGATGTCTGCAAACTCCATGAAATCAGGTATGTCAATTCTGCGTCCACTACTTGCTGAATCAGGCGCACCACAACAAGGTAAAATGGTTGTTGGTACGGTAAAAGGGGACATTCATGATATCGGCAAAAATCTGGTTTCCATGATGATGGAAGGTGCAGGTTTTGAAGTGATTGATTTAGGAATTAACCAATCAGTGGAAGAGTTCCTTGCAGCAATAGAAGAACATAAACCTGATATTTTGGGTATGTCTGCTTTGTTGACTACAACAATGCCATATATGAAGGTTGTTATTGATACTTTGAAAGAACAAGGTATTCGTGATGATTATACTGTATTGGTTGGTGGGGCGCCATTAAACGAAGAGTTTGCGCGTGAAGTTGGTGCTGATGCTTATTGTCGTGACGCTGCCGTTGCTGTTGAAACTGCCAAAGAGTATATGGCACGCAAGCATAACCAATAATTAAAATGGTAAAGTCATCTAAAAATGTAGAGACTGAAGTTGATTTAGAATCTCTGGGGGCTGAAGAGTCCTCGGAGATTTTTTTTGATAATGCTAAAACTCTCATTATAGCCTGTGGTGCTATAGCGAAAGAAATAGTTGAGATCATTAATTTAAATAAGCTAACTCACATTTCTCTGACTTGTTTGCCTGCTAATTTACATAATAAACCAGATCAAATTCCAGACAGACTTCGTAAGAAAATTAGGAAGCATAAAGATTCGTATGAGCGCATTTTAATTGGCTATGCTGATTGTGGGACAGGTGGTCTATTGGATGTGGTTTGTCACGAAGAAGCTGTTGAAAGAATTCACGGTGCCCATTGCTATGCTTTTTACCAAGGGCAAGATGCGTTTACTGAACTCGCGGAAGAGGAATTGGGAACGTTTTATTTAACGGATTACCTTGTTCGCCAATTTGATGCTCTTATCATGGAAGGAATGGGATTGAATAAATACCCTGAAATGCGCGATTTGATGTTTGGAAATTATAAAAGAGTTGTTTATTTAGCGCAAACCGAAGATGTATTTTTACGAGATGAAGCGCAAAAGGCTGCAGATAAATTAAATTTAGAATTAAAAATTGTAAAAACGGGTTATGGTGAACTTGCTGATTTTATAATTTCAGGTGATCATACTGCTAATAATTAAAAGAAACATAATAATGGATAAGGAAAATATAGATGGCTCAGTTAATTGTTGTTTATTGGCGTGATATTCCAGCACAAGTTATTTGTAAAAAAGGCCGAAGAGAGCAGGTGAAGATACAATTAGATGAACGCTTTGAGAAAGCGATAGATCGTGCTGCAATGCGTGGGGATGCTCGTGGAACAGATGATTATCTTGCTGAATGGAGAAAGGCTGATCCTATAGACGTTTCTGATGACTTAGAAACAGAAGCACGTCGTAAAGCTGATGAGCTTGAAGCTTTGTTTGATGATAGTGCTTTGATGGCGCTTGTTGCAAAGGGTGGATCTGAAAACTAATTTTTCTTTTCCAAAATTCAATAATTAGGACCGTTTACGGTCCTTTTTTTGTTTTGCGTCCTATATTTTGCAAAAAACGTCAAATATGATTGACATGATATAAGGAAATGTTTATGTCTATATATAACAGGAGTTATGAAATGGATCAATTATTAGAGGCCCTAAAGGCAATTGCAGAACCAACAAGGTTTCGCATTTTAGTGCTTTGTGCTCATGGAGAACTCACTGTGAGTGAGCTTGTCGCTATACTTGGTCAAAGTCAGCCCAGAGTATCACGCCATTTGCGTTTAATGGTAGAAGCTGACGTTTTGCAAAGGCAACAAGAAGGTAGTTGGGCGTGGTATAGGGTTACTGGCGATGCTTCTGCATTAGCAGCTGGTGGTAAGAACAGTCAGTCTTTGGCCCGTTTGGTTGAACAAATAAATGATCTTGTTCCCCATGATGATCCTATAATTACTAAAGATTTAGAGAGACTAGATCGCATTAAAGAAAATCGTGACGCGAAGGCTGCAGAATATTTTGCTGTTAACGCGAAGGATTGGGACAAATTAAGAAGTTTGCATGTGGATGAAGCTGAAGTTGAATCAGCCCTAAAAGAGGCATTTTCCCATAAGCCTGTTGGTCGTTTTTTGGATATTGGTACAGGTACGGGGCGCATTCTATCTGTCCTATCTTCCCAATCAGAGGCCAGTGTAGGTGTTGATATGTCTGGTCAAATGCTGGCTATAGCACGATCATCTATTGCAAAAGATAAATTAGATAATTGCCAAGTTCGTCAGGCTGATATGTATAACTTACCCTTTGAGAAGGGAGCATTTAATTCAGCTTGTTTCCATATGGTATTGCATTACGCCGTTGATCCAGAAGCAGCGTTACAAGAAGCTGCACGTGTTTTAGCACCGGGCGGACGTATTGCAATTGTTGATTTTGCTCCACATTCGAATGAAGAACTGCGCAATAAACACGCACATTTATGGTCTGGTTTCTCTAGTGACGAGATATCACGTTGGGTTGAAGCTGCTGGGCTAACATTAAATAAGCCTGTCACTTTTGAAGATAAATCCCTAACTGTGTGCTTATGGACTGCAGACAGACCTGTAAATGCAAATTTTAATCAAATTGAAGAGGTGGCATAAAATGTCTTCCCTAAGGCTTAGTTTTGAGACCTTCCCCCCTAAAAGTGAAGAGGGGCATCCTAAGTTTTTGGAAATGATCGAACTTTTCCAGAAATACAATCCGGTGTTCCAATCTATGACATATGGGGCAGGGGCATCTGACCGTAGCCGTAGTGAAAACCTTATTCCAAAAGGCGTTGAAGCAATTGGCGGCGCCTCGTTTACACCGCACCTTGCTGGTGGAGGGCAAACGAAGGACCAAATAAAAGCTTTAACTAAAAGCTGGTGGGATCTAGGCATCAGACATATTGTCGCTTTACGTGGTGATGCGCCTGCTGAAGATGGCGAAATCAATGATGCAATTGATTTAGTGGAAACCATTCGATCTGTAGGTAACTTTGATATTTCTGTTGCTGGTTATCCTGAAAAGCACCCTTTGTCTATCTCTATGGATGCTGAATTGGATCATTTGAAGTCCAAAATTCAAGCGGGATCAAATCGTATTTTAACTCAATTTTTCTTCGATCATAACGTTTTCCTTCGTTACCGTGACCTTTGTGCAAAAAAAGGAATAGAGGCAAAGGTTATTCCTGGTATTTTACCAATTGGGTCGATTTCCCAGGTTTCTAAATTTGCAGCACAATGTGATGCGACTATTCCTGATGGTATACGGGAACGTTTTGAAGGCTTAGATGATCAACCTGAGGCGCGTGCTGCTGTTGCAGTAACGACTGTAGTTGAAATGATTGAAAATCTTCAACGAGAGGGTGTGGAAGATTTTCATTTATACACATTGAATAGAATCCCGAGCACTTTGGCTATTTGTCATTCCCTTGGCCTATATCCAGAACATAATAACATAGCCGCATAAGGAGGAATTTATCATGCGTAATATCATTAAAGCGCTAGACGAGCGTGTTTTGCTTTCAGATGGAGCCTTATCGAGAAGCATTGATACATCTAAGCTTGATGTGGAAAGAGATTTTTATGGCAATAGCGCAACGATGTCTGTGCTTAATTTAACACGGCCAAACTTAATTTTTAAGGCACATCAAGGGCATTTACTTGCTGGGGCTGATATTGTTAGAACCAATAGCCTTGATATATCGCCATTAAGTTTAAAAGGAAGCGACCTAGAAAAAGAAGCTTTTATTTTGAATTATAAAGCAGCTGAAATTGCCAGTGAAGCAGTTGACAGTGTTCCGGGGCTCGGGCGTCGTCGTTTTGTCCTTGGTATCATCCGTGATACTGGCTGGGATGCTCCATTGGCAGAAGTTGTGGATGCGATCTCTTTGCAGGCAGAGGCCTTGCTCTCTGGTGGCGCTGATGGTCTTCTTTTAGATTGCCTTCCTGGTATAGGTCGTATCCAACCTATTGTTACTGGCGCTAGAAAGGCTTTATCAAACCATGGTTATCATGGTGCTGCTCTTTTCTTGCAGCAAGGCCGTGATCAAGCAAATGCCTTTAGTAGCCATATTTTATCACAAGTTGATGGTGTTGTTAGATATCGTCCGGGATTTGCAAAAAGTGCAAAGGAAGTTCAAGGGTGGATTAATAATGACCGCATTAACCTACTTGGTGGTGGCAGTACGGCTGATGATACAGCAAAAATGGATAACCTTCTTCGCGGTATTGCAGAAGATCGCTATAGACCCGTACAAAATTGGACAAAGGATATAGAGCCAGTTGATCAATTTGAACCAGCATCTTCTTGGAGTAATTTTGAAGAAGAAAACTTACATGAAAGTGCTTAATTTTTTTCAAGACTAATGTTTTGAAAATCTGTGCCCTATCATTTGGCGCACACAGAATTGAACTGGGCGCGATTTTAGCTTCCAGATCAATTGAGTTGTCGTAAAAAACTAATAGTAATAATCAAGGATGTTAATACATTCTTTAATCGCAAACGTTAGGCGAGGAATTAAATATGACCAGAACTGTCATCAGCTCAGCTACTAAAGAAGTTGTAATTGGATTTGACCAACCATTTTGTGTAATTGGTGAGCGCATTAACCCTACAGGCCGCAAGAGACTTGCCGCTGAAATGAAAGAGGGTAACTTCGATACTGTTCGTGCGGATGCTCTTGCGCAAGTTGCCGCAGGTGCACATGTTCTTGATATTAACGCAGGTATACCTCTTGCTGATGAACCTCAAATTCTTGCGGATACGATTGAACTTGTACAGTCGCTAGTTGATGTACCTCTTTGTATTGATTCATCCATCATTGATGCCCTTGAAAAAGGACTGTCAGTTTATAAGGGTAAGGCCCTTTTGAACTCTGTGACAGGTGAAACTGAACATATGGAACGCGTTCTTCCTCTTGTGAAGAAATATGGTTGCGCAGTTGTTGGTATTTCTAATGATGAAACCGGCATTTCTGAAGATCCAAATGTGCGTTTTGAAGTGGCTAAGAAAATTGTAGAGCATGCTGCCGATTATGGAATTCCAAGTTGCGATATTGTGATTGACCCATTGGTTATGCCAATTGGTGCTTTAGGGTCTGCTGGTCGTGGTGCATTAGAATTAATTCGCCGTCTTCGTGATGAATTAAAGGTGAATACCACTTGTGGGGCTTCTAACATAAGCTTTGGCCTTCCAAATCGTCGTGGAATTAACGCTGCATTCTTATCTATGGCAGCTGGCTATGGTATGACAACTGCTATCATGAACCCTTTACATGAAGAAGATATGAATGCGGTTCTTGGTGCTGATGTGATCAATGGTGTTGATAAAGATTGCGCTAAATGGATTAAAAAATTCCGTGAGCCCGCTGCAGAAGGCTCAACTGCTCGTGGTGGACGTAGCGGTGGTCGCCGTCGTCGTCCTGCGGCATAAACTGAATTAGTAAGGTGAAGGGCGTTTGTGTTAGCAAGCGCCCTTTTTCCATTTCAGAAGGTATTTCTGAAAAATATGGTTTAGAAATAATAATTGGATTTAAGAATGACCAATAGCGTAGAAAATACTGATATTACATATAAAGATGATGCGGAGATGGCGAAAATTGTCTTCACGCCTTCAGGGAAGCGTGGGGATTTCCCCCATGGTACTAAAGTATTAGACGCCGCTCGGCAGCTTGGTGTTGATATTGATTCTGTATGTGGCGGTAGGGGGATTTGTGGGCGGTGTCAGGTTGTTCAATCCGTTGGTGACTTCTCAAAATTTGGAATAAAAAGTCAAGAGGCAAACCTTTCTGAATTTGGCCCGAAAGAAGAACGCTATAAAGAAAAACGAAGTATGAAGGTTGGGCATAGGTTAAGTTGTTCTTCTACAATCCAAGGTGATGTGATTATTGATGTTCCTGAAACAAGTCAGGTTCATAAGCAAGTGGTTCGCAAACGTGCAGAAGTTAGAAACATCGAAATTATTCCAGTTGTGCGGCTTTATTATATCGAGGTAGAAGAGCCTGATATGCATAAGCCACAAGGTGACTTCGAACGTATTTGTGAAGCTTTAAAAATTCAATGGGATGTAGAAGTAACAACAGCAGATCTTAAAGTTCTACAAATTTTACAAAAAGCTCTACGTGATGGCGAATGGAAAATTACGGCGGCGGTACGTCATGATGGTGAACTGACATATGTATGGGCAGGGTTTCATGACAGTGCTTTAGGGCTTGCTGTGGATGTTGGATCAACGACGATGTCTATGCATCTAACCGATTTACAAACTGGTGAAGTGAAGGCTTCAGTAGGCGCAATGAACCCACAAATTAGATTTGGTGAAGATCTAATGAGCCGTGTTTCTTATGTGATGATGAATCCAGGTGGTGAAGAGGAAATGAAAAGGGTTGTCCGTGAAACCCTTAACTTCTTAGCGTCCCAAGCAGTAACAGAAGCTGGCCTTGAATTAACAGATATTCTTGAATTGGTATTGGTTGGAAATCCGATCATGCACCACCTTTTACTTGGCATTAATCCGGTTGAATTAGGTTGGGCACCATTTGCACTATCGACCAATAGTTCGGTAAAAGTATGGGCATCTGAATTAGATATTCATGTAAATCCGGGGGCGCGTGCGTATATTCTTCCTTGTGTCGCAGGACATGTTGGCGCGGATGCGGCTGCTGTTGTACTTGCAGAAGGACCGCAATTACGCGATGAAGTGACACTTGTTGTTGATGTGGGGACCAATGCAGAAATTGTATTAGGCAACAAAGAACGCTTGTTAGCATGTTCTAGCCCTACGGGGCCAGCCTTAGAGGGGGCGCAGATATCATCAGGGCAACGTGCTGCTGCAGGCGCTATTGAGCGGGTAAGGATTGATCGTGAAACTTTAGAACCTAAATTTAAAGTCATCGGTAGCGACCTTTGGTCTGATGAAGAAGGTTTTAGTGACGCTACAAAGAAAATTGGTATCACTGGAATTTGTGGGTCAGGGATTATAGAAGTTCTTGCTGAAATGTACCTATCAGGCCTTATTACAACGGATGGAATTGTTGATGGCACGATGCAAGAGCGGACTTCTCGTATTGTCGCAAATGATAGAACTTTTGATTACGTCCTTCATGATGGGGAACCATTAATCAAGGTTACCCAAGCTGATGTTAGGGCTATACAATTAGCGAAAGCTGCACTTTATGCAGGGGCTCAACTTCTTGTGGATCGTTTAGAAAAGCCTGTTGAACGTGTTGTTTTAGCGGGTGCTTTTGGTAGTCATATCGACCCAAAATACGCAATGGTTTTAGGTCTTATTCCAGATTGTAAACTTGATATGGTTGCTTCTGTTGGTAATGCCGCGGGTACAGGGGCACGGATTGCATTGTTGAACAAGGATGCACGGCGTGAGGTTGAACGGTTGGTCCAAAATATTGAAAAAATTGAAACGGCAGTTGAGCCAAACTTTCAGGCGCATTTTGTCGAAGCAATGGCGTTCCCACACAAGACGGCATCGTTTAAAAACCTTAAGCAAGAGGTGACTTTACCAGAACCTAAAATTCCAAGTGGAAATGATCGGGAAGGTGGCAATGCTAAGGGGGGGCGTCGAAATAGAAGACGTCGGCGTACCTAAGTTTGCTTCCAAATATTTAGGGCTGGTCATGATTGATATGAACGAGCCTTAGATAAGGCCCAAATAATGGGATGCGGAAAATGAGCGCACAGCAACAATTAATTCAGAACTTCATGGGGACCTGTACAGTAGAAGTAACTCCTGGTGGGGCCGCAAAAATTGAAAGTTTTCGCGAAATCCTTCGTGATGGAACGACTGTCTATGTGACATTTTTACCCGGATCAGATTTTGCAGATACTGTGAAGACGGTGCGTCGCCTTCGTGATCAAGGCATGAACCCTGTTCCTCATTTTGCGGCACGATCGATTCCTACAAAATCTTTCTTAGAAGATAACCTAAAGATGCTTCAGGATGAAGTCGCTGTTGAAGAAGCTCTTCTTATTGGTGGTGGCGTTGATAATCCTGTTGGTGAGTTTCATTCATCTATGCAAGTTTTAGAAACGGGTATGTTTGAAAAGTATGGCATTAAGAAGCTTGGCCTTGCGGGCCATCCCGAAGGAAGCCCAGACATTCCTGCTGCAGAGATTTCCCGTGCGATTCGTGAAAAGAACGCCTTTTCTAAAAATACGGATATGAGTTTATATCTTGCTACACAATTTTGTTTTGAATCTGCACCCATTATGGCATGGGATAAAAAGATCAGAGAAGAGGATGATAATGAACTTCCTATCCACATTGGAATTCCTGGCCTTGCAACCATCAAAACATTAATTAAACATGCACAACATTGTGGTATAGGTGCGTCAATGCGTGTCTTAACAAGACAAGCTGCAAATATTGCGAAGCTTATGACAGTACGCCAACCAAATAAATTAGTTTTAGAATTGGCAGAGGCGATTCAAAATGACCCTGATTGTTTGATCAGGCAATGCCATCTTTATCCACTTGGCGGTTTAAAGAAATCTGCTGCATGGCTATATGCTGTTCAAGATGGAAAATTTGATTTTCATGAGAAAGAAGGATTCAAATTAAATATTGAACTTTAAAATTCTCAATTTTGAAAATTCTTATAAACCTCGGTTGTTTATTCGCCGAGGTTTATTTTATTCTAACAAGAAAGATTTAACCTTTAATTATTTTTAACAGCATTTAGCTCAGCTGTTGTATTGACTAGACGTTGGGATAAATCTCTTGTC
>CBFCZA010000100.1:0-9124 GCA_965602285.1 uncultured Curvivirga sp.
CAAGGTCGGGATTTGTTAACTGGTCTGGATGCAATCCATCATCACGAATATAAGGTTCAAAGCCTGCTTGCGCTGTTAGGATACCTTCGAAACTATCCGGTGATACGGCCAGTTTTTCCATGGTTGCCATGTCACCGACCATATGCGTTTTTCCTGCTAGGGCGACCTTTAGGCCCATGGAACGAAGGTAATCGCCCATGCCCCATTCCCCAATTGAAAGGGGTACTTGGTTCCATGTTGCCCCATGGGATGTGACATATCGACCTGTATAGAAGGACATACGCGATGGTCCGCATATTGCCGATTGTACATAAGTATTCGTGAAGCGTGTACCACGGGCTGCCAAAGCATCTATGGTAGGGGTTTTTAAGGTTTTATGTCCTGCGCAACTTAAATAGTCCCAACGTAATTGATCCGCCATGATGAACAAGATATTGCGAATTTTTGACATGTGATCTTTTTCTCCGTTAGGCATGTATTTATCGTAAGGTAACAAAACTACCCAAAGGCTTGCACCTTAATATTTACATAAATAGAAAAAAGACTATAACAAGCCACATACTGCTATGATATGAATATATTTGAAGTAGACTGAAAAGATCTATTTGGCTGGAGGCCTTTAAAATGTCTGAGAAAACAACCGAAATTCGCTTTATCGTATGGCAATTTGTACGCTTGATGGTGCAACTTGAAGAAACTGTTGAAGCGGGGCGCGCTCCAGAAGAAAAGAAACTTTACGATAGCTGGGAAGATATCTGGGTAGATCTAGATGCAAAGCTTATTGATTTAGGCGCTAAAAATCCTGAAAAATTCGCAGAACTTATGATGGATCAAGAAGTTGTTAGCGATCTAACTTCAAGTGAAGCAGGTGTCGTGGCCATTCAATTGCAAGCAGTGTTAAAAGATATCATCGAAAAGTTAAAGCATACTGACGAAGAAGAAGACGTTGCAGATCTTTCTTTTGAACGCGATGAACTTTCTTTACTGATCAACGAATTAAAATCTGTTCAACAAAATTTATAATTTATAATTTATAATTTTTTGTTTGAGTTTTCTGACTGACGTGTTGAAATCCAATAATGTTTTAAATTAATTTAATTTGTCCTGTATCAATGCAAATAGATATAGGGTTGATTAGTTAAGTGGCATGTTAGATTTCAACCAATGAGGAGAACTTGATTATGAGTAGAGTTGCCGTTGTTACAGGTGGAACACGTGGAATTGGAGAAGCAATAAGCGTCGGTCTTCGCGATGCAGGTTATATTGTTGCTGCTAATTATGCAGGAAACGAAAAAGCTGCCGCAGAATTCACAGAGCGCACAGGCATCAAAGCTTTCAAATTTGATGTTTCCGATTTTGAGGCCTGTAAAGAAGGGATTGCGGCAATAGAGGCTGAATTAGGCCCTGTAGATATTTTGGTGAATAATGCGGGCATCACCCGTGATGGCACTATTCATAAAATGGACCCTAATAATTGGCAGGCAGTTTTAGATACCAATTTAGGTTCGTGCTTTAATATGTGTCGCAATGTCATTGATGGACTGCGTGCACGTGAATTTGGTCGCATTGTAAATATCGGATCGGTCAACGGCCAAGCAGGTCAATATGGCCAAGTAAATTATGCTGCAGCTAAATCTGGTATTCATGGTTTCACAAAAGCATTAGCACAAGAAGGTGCTGTGAAAGGCGTAACAGTGAATGCCATTGCACCGGGCTATATTGATACGGATATGGTACGTTCTGTCCCACCTGTTGTGTTAGAAAAAATTGTTGCGAAGATCCCTGTTGGACGCCTTGGTAATGCGAGTGAGATAGCAAGGGGCGTATTGTTCCTTGTTGCGGATGAAGGTGGCTTTATTACGGGGTCAACTTTATCCATTAACGGCGGCCAACATATGTATTAACCTTATGGGTTAGGCTTTAAAGGTAAGTATTCGATGGACATGCCAATCATTGGTGTCGGGGTTGTTATCCTGAAAGATGATACTGTATTGTTAATACAAAGAGGTAATCCACCGAAAAAAGGCAGCTGGAGTCTTCCTGGTGGGAAGCAAGACCTTGGTGAAACGGTTTTGAATGCTGCTGTCCGTGAAATTCATGAAGAAACAAATCTAGTGATCTCCGAGGAAAATTTAAGCTTCCTCGGGGTTGCTGATTTAATAAACCTTCCACATTATCATTATACCTTGATCAACCTATGGACGGATCATTTTACGGGGATATCTATTGCTGGCAGTGATGCGCAGGACGTGCGGTGGGTGCCATTGTCTGAATTAGATACAATGTCCCTTTGGTCAGAAACTAAGAAAGTGATAATGAAGGCAGCAAATATCTCAAGAAATTTGAATTATAAATGACACTTACTTCTAACTAAGGTTCTCTATGACTGAAAACCAATCAACCATAATCGGTGGAACTGCTATTTTGCTCTGGGGGGCATTGGCCCTCTTTACTGTATGGACGGGGGATATCCCTCCATTTCAATTAGTCGGCATGACCTTTTCTTTGGCATTTTTGTTGATGGTGGCTAAATGGTCTCTTTTTCGCCAAAATCCTTTTCAATTCTTGCCTAAAGAAAAGGCTGTTTGGATTTTAGGGGTCGCAGGGTTATTTGGATATCACGCCTTATATTTTATTGCCCTTAGAAATGCACCTGCAATGGACGCCAGTTTAATTGCATATTTATGGCCGTTGTTGATTGTTGTGTTTTCTGCCCTTTTACCCGGTGAGGGAAAATTGCGCTGGTTTCATATTTGCGGTGCTTTGTTAGGTTTAGGTGGATGTTGGGTTCTAATCAGTGATGGTGGTCAGGTCAGTTTTAAGGCTGAATATGCCCTTGGGTATGGTGCGGCGATTGGTTGTGCACTGACATGGTCTAGTTATTCGGTATTAAGTCGGAAATTTTCAAAAGTTCCCACAGACACTGTTGGTTGGTTCTGCTTCGTTACAGCTATTTTAGGGTTTGTTGGGCATGGATTGTTTGAAAAAACAACAATGACTACAGATATAGGGCAATGGTTGGCCGTTGTTGGGCTTGGATTAGGACCGGTTGGGATTGCGTTCTTTACTTGGGATATAGGGATGAAGCGCGGTGATATTAGATTGCTTGGGGCGGCTTCTTATGCGACTCCACTCATCAGTGCTATTCTATTGATCTTAACAGGGCGCAGCGAACCCAGCCTCGCGGTTTTATATGCCTGCATTGGTATTGTTGGTGGGGCGGTATTGGCTGCCAAAAATTTAATTTTCCAAAAGAGAAATAAAAATGTTTGAATTAATTATTTTTGATTGTGATGGAGTCTTGGTTGATAGCGAGGCTTTGGTCTCTGAAATCTACAGTAATTTCTTTAAAGAACATGGTGTTTCCATAAGCGCGCATGAATTAGGGGCGCGCTATGCAGGGAAAACTGATTTCAATTTAATGCAGGATATTCAGGCGCGATATGATGTGGTTTTGCCAAAGGATGCACAAACACAAGTCGGTAAACTTGCGAAGGCGCGTATGGAAAACGAACTTCAGGCCATTGATGGGGTGATAGATTTATTAACGCAGCTTGAATATGCTAAATGTGTTTGTTCCAACAGTGGCTATAAACGCCTGATACAGTCTTTGGATGTGACGGGGGTCATTGATCATTTTGAGGTAGGGCATATATTCAGTGCGAATTTTGTGGATAATCCAAAACCTGCACCTGATTTACATTTACTTGCTGCGGCTGAATTTAAGGTTTCCCCAGATCGTTGTTTGGTTATTGAAGATAGTATCACAGGTGTCGAAGCCGCCAGTGCAGCTGGAATGATGTCCTATGGCTTCACAGGCGCTGGTCATATTGGGGAAGGGCAAGATGAACATCTACGCAAGGCTGGTGCCTCAAAGGTGTTTTCTTCAATGATGGAGCTGCAAAAACATTTTGCGTGATTAATCTTTTGCCGCTTCTGACATTAGCCAATCATGGAATGCTTTTACCTTTGCCCGATCAAAGTTATTTTCCGGACATACGAAATAATAGGCAAAATCCCCGGGCAAGGTAAGATCGAACGGTTTTACCAATTGCCCTTTTTGTAAGGCATCATGAGCTAGGAAGCTTCGCCCTAATGCGACGCCTTGCCCTTCAATGGCTGCCTGTAATACTAAATCTGAATAGTTAAAGCTGATACCATGGGATGGATCTACCTTATCAAGGACGCCCGCGGCCAATAACCAGATGCGCCAATCGGTCTGCATCTCGTCATGCAGTAACGTATGGCGATAAAGATCAGAAGGTTGCTTTAATGGATGTTTGCTGTCTTCTAATAACTTTGGGCTACATACAGGGAAGATATCCTCTGTCATGAATTTTACCGCGGTTAGTCCGTCGTAATTACCATTTCCCCATCGAATAGCCACATCAACATCATCACGATCAAAGTCGGTTAATTCAAAGTTGGCTGATATACGAAGGTCGATGTCTGGGTATTCCATACGAAATCGACCCAATCTTGGCACAAGCCACGTTGCTGCGAAGGAAGGCATCATGGAAACAGTTAGGGCACCTGTACTGTCTTGTTCATGGAGTTTTTCCACAGCGTCACGAATGGTCTTTAGTGCCTCCCTTACGGCAGGTAAGAAAATTTGCCCTTCTTCTGTCAACATAAGAGCCCTGTTTAGGCGCCTAAACAAAGGGACACCCAAGGCTTGCTCCAGAATTTTGATTTGATGGCTAACTGCTGCCTGTGTAACGAATAATTCTTCCGCAGCCTTGGTAAAAGAGAGGTGCCTAGCAGACAATTCGAAGGCACGTAATGTGTTCAATGGGGGTAATCTGCGGGGCATGTTTTACCTTCTGAATATAACCAAAAAAATACTATCGCATAAAAATAACTAATCCGATACAAAAATTTTTATATCTTGTGTGCACTGCAATAAGTCACTAGATAACAGTTATCGAAAACAGCAAGCGGGCTTGTAGAGAATATCCAAGTCGGCAAGATTAAATTTAAGTAACAATCTAACCCAAATTATTTTGCCGCGAAACGCGGAGGTTTGGGTTTTCTAATTTTAGGAGAAGATCAATGGCTACTAACATTCATTTCGTTGATACACTCGGCGGCACATCTAACCTTTTGGTTAATTCTATTTCTGACATCATGTTTGGCTTAAGCTCAACTATTGCATCTGTTGTTGCGACGACTCGTGTATGGCAAGTTCGCGCAGAGCAACGCAAACATTTAGCTTCTTTAGATAGCCGTTTATTAGAAGACATGGGCATGTCTCGTGAAGAAGCTGTTCGTGAAGGTAATAAATCTTTTTGGACTGCATAATTCGAAATTAATTTCGATTTGAAACGGGTTGGTATTTTTCCCCTAAATTTACCAACTTGTCGGGCCTGCTGCTCTCCCCTGTAGTAAGTAGGTCGCAAAAATAGAAGCGCGATGTCTTTATCCCAAACAAGGCATCGCGCTTTTTTTGTGTCAGGGATGGAATTTAAATTGTTCCTGTTTAAGGGCTATTAAGAATAACAAAATATATATATGACAATTATAATTAAAAATATTAGGGAAGGGTTTTAGGAATGCAAAACGCCGCTTTTTATATGATCACCATTTTAATTTGGGGATCTAGCTGGTTTGTTATTAAGTTTCAGCTCGGCGACGTTCATCCTGTCGCTTCTGTTGCCTATCGTTTTGCAGTTGCTGCGGCAATTCTTATGCTTTTTAGTATTTTTACACGTAAAAAAGATGCAAATATAAACCTTACCTCTAAAGACCACTTTTTTATGGCATTGCAAGGCCTATGCCTTTTCAGCATTAACTATTCAATTTTTTATGTTGCGACAGGTTATTTACCATCAGGGTTAGTCGCGGTTGTTTTCTGTACCATTTCAGTGATGAACATCGTCAATCAGGCGATTTTCTTTAAAAAGCGTGTAGATGGGCGTGTTCTTATCGCTAGCCTATTTGGCCTATGTGGTATCGGTCTTGTGTTTATGCCCGAAGTTTCCGTTTTATCTTTTGAAGATGATTCTGTCTTTGGCTTGGCTTTATGCTTGATTGCTACTTATTTTGCATCACTTGGAAATATGGTTGCCATGCGAAATAATACCGCAGGCATTCCAGTAAATATCTATAATAAATGGGGTATGACCTATGGGATGATAGGGTCTTTTATCATCGTTTTAGTATCAGGGATTGATATTAATTTTGATACCAGTTTTGATTATATATGGTCATTGCTTTATTTAGCCTTAGTGGCTTCTGTCATTGCCTTTGGTTGTTACCTGACCTTGGTTAAGAATATCGGGGCAGATCGGGCGGCATATGTGGCGGTCTTATTCCCCGTTGTTGCGCTTGGTATATCAACATTTTTTGAAGGGTATATCTGGACAGTGGAAGCCATGGCTGGGGTTGTGCTTATTTTAGTCGGTAATGCCTTAGTGATCAGTAAACGGGGGCAAATTCAAAAGTGGTTACGTTTGAAACCTGCTTAACTACCGTTTTTTTAAGAATAATTTACCAAAGCCGTTCATGACTTTAAAGATAGGTATGAAGACGGATTGGAAGGCCATCGCATCTGGTCGGCCTGGCATGCGTTGGCGGATTTCTTGCAAGGTTAACCGTCCATCAATTGTTTTAAATATCAATGCGGCTTGCGGCGGTAATTGTGGTGAAAATTTTAATCCGTTTATCGTAAAATCTGGCTGAGCCCCTGAAGGCATTGATCCAAATTGTGCATGTGTTTGTGGGTCACGATAGATGGGTATCATATTTTGATTTATAGCTTTAGCTGACGGCAACTCTTTTACATCGTCTAAAATAGCATAAAGAGTATGTTTGTGCATATTCCCTGACAGCAGCTCGCAGAAAGAGGCGCGTTCTTCCGATGTTTTACTTTTGAGAGCTTCGCGTGTTCGTGGGGGGAGAGAGTAAAAGTCAGGGTTATAAGGCGCCGGATCAATATAGGATACAGGTTTAAGGCCTGCGTTTTTTAATTCACCATTTAATTCGCTAACAGTATATGCGCGATCTTGGGAATGAAGAAGAAGGTCAAAAATACCAGTGTCCGATACCTGATGGTCGTTGATGCCAGTATTTTGCTTTAACCAATTGGTGTTGGGTAGTTTTTCAAGGATTTCTTTTGTATGTTCTACACGTTCAAAAGAAGACCCTTCCCCTGCGACGATACGCAATGCTTCTTGCATTTGATAAACACCCGTACGGCCATAGGTACCATAGACCATAAGGCCAAGACCTCCTTTTGGTTTTAAGGCTTTGGCTAGGGCTTTGAATCCATCTTGTGGGGTGGGTAAGTGATGTAAAACACCACAGCAATCGATATAATCAAATTTCCCAAGGTCCCCTGCATCTAGAAGAGATCCCGTATGAAATGTAATATCAGTTAGTTTTCTTTCTTTAGCGCGTTTTTCAGCAATGGCGCGGGTGGCCTTTGAAAGGTCAATATAGTGGATGTCTGCTGTGATGCCTTCGTCTTGTAATTGTTGAGCAAGCATGATTAACGCATCACCTGTGCCGCCCCCCGCGATCAATACACGAAAATCTGATTCGGGCAGTTTGCCGTTGAATAAACTATGGCGCAATTCCACCAAATGCCCTGGACTTCCAGTGATGAGCCGCTTTTTTTCATCCTTGGGGTTACGCTCTGGATACGGCAAATCTTCATATTGCGTTTTGATAGCTTTAGAGGCTGTTGATCCACTATTTTGTGACAACCTTTGCTTCTTCTTAGCCATGTTTACACCTATATATTTTATCCGCGTTTGAAAGGATATGGAAAAGCTATCATTGGCCCATAGTAATGATAACTTTGCCCGTAGCCTTACGACTTTCTAAAAACTCTAGCGCGTCACGGGCCTTAGCAAGAGGGTAACTACCACCCACATGCGGATTAATTGCACCACCTTTTGCATAAGATGCAATACGTTCAAATGACTTATCCAATACTTCAGGTTTAAACTTTTTATAAGCGCCCCAATAAAACCCTTGGATATCCACATTTTTAACTAGAAGATGATTGGAAGGAATCTTTTGGATGTCTCCCGCAGCAAACCCTACCACTAGAATTCGACTTAATGGGTTAACGCAACGTAATGATTGATTGAAAACATCACCGCCTACTGGGTCAAAGACAACATCAACGCCACCGACATATTCTTTCACTTTGTCGCGTATATTTTCGTCACGATAATCAATTGTAAAATCAGCACCATTTTCTTTTGCTAGGGCGCATTTTTCAGGGCCTCCAGCAGTGGCAACGACAGTTGCCCCCATCGCCTTGCCAAGTTGAACTGCCGCAAGGCCGACACCACCCGCTGCACCATGTACTAATAATACTTCACCTTTTTGAAGTTTTGCCCGATCGAAAAGACCGACATCGGCCGTTCCATAAGCTACCGGAAGTGCGGCTGCTTGTTCCGATGATAAGCCTATGGGGGCTTGCCAGCAATTTGTGCTGTCTGTAACGACTTCTTCACAAAAGGCGCCGTTGCCAACAACAGCCAAAACTCGATCCCCAAGATATACGCCATCCGCATCGTCATCTACTTCAACAACGGTTCCAACGGCTTCCATGCCCGGTGTGAACGGAACAGGTGGTGTATCTTGATATTGGCCTGTAAGCATTAATAGGTCAGCAAAATTTAAAGCTGCTGCTTCTACTTTAATGCGGACTTGCCCTTTACCAACTTTAGGGGATGGGCGCTCGACTAATTCTAACCCATCAAGGCCGATAAGTTCTTTTATTTCTATTGCTTTCATGAATGCATTCCCAAGTATGTGTCTTTAAAAGTCGAAATTCTCACCAGCAGGTCGAATTTCTCCAATTTTGAATTCGTTTCGATTGATGAGGGGGACTGATATGAAATCGGCAGCCTTCTCCATTAAGTCGTCATCAAAAATTCCTATTTGTCGCAAGGTTGCTGTTAACATCGCTTCTGCACCACGGGTGGAGCCATCGTCACATTTTAAGGCAATACCTAAGCCATATTCAGGTAGGCTTGCGCAATAAACACCTTCTGCCCCTGTTTTAATGAAGGCTTTGTTACCAAGGATTTTCATCATTTCTGTACAGTAACGTCCGGTGCCCGCAACATTGAATGGATTGTTAAATACGCTTGTGGCTATCTTGCTA
>CBFCZA010000101.1:0-9109 GCA_965602285.1 uncultured Curvivirga sp.
AGTATCCAACGCCAATACGAATATACGCAGGATCATCTTCTGCCATGGCAGAATGAGATAGGCCTAAAAAAAGAGCAGCAACGGCTGCTAATTTACTAATTGTCTTGATCACAGTAGAAACTCCCAAACACTATGGTCATATTTACACCATCATTCACCCTGTTGATATGATGATGTAAATTTAAAAATAATTTAAAAACTATACTGAAGATAAAGGAAGAAGCAAATGTTTGTTTTTCAATTTTACTATAGGTTTTTAAACATGGCAAAATTGCAACGCCTTCTTTTATGTGCGAATGTGAGAGAAATAAAGGCTTTGAAGGTTGTCGTGAAGAAAGATTTGCTTGACCTGATATAGGCGATAGCGTATTAAAGCGCGCTTTTCACTGAATCTAATTTAGTGGAATGTAGTTTCTTTGATTTATTGAAGAGGCGTTAGAACCTAAATGATTCTGAATTTTATGAATGGTTTAGGATACTTAAGTAATAATAGGCGTCAAAAGATGCTGTTTGCTATGTAAAGGATTAATCCCATGGCTCGTCGTTGTATGATCACCGGCAAAGGCGTGATGAGCGGTAATAACGTTTCTCATGCTATTAATAAGACTCGTCGTCGTTTCCTGCCTAACTTGCAGAGAACTAGTTTGATGAGCGAAGTTTTAGGCGAAAATGTTCGTCTTCGTTTGTGTACACGTGCTTTACGCACAATTGAGATCAAAGGTGGCTTGGATGCTTTCTTGTTAGGTACGCCTAACCGTAAACTTCCAGACGATGCTCAAAAAATCAAACGTCGCGTTCAAAAAAGAGCACTTGCTGCTGCGTCTTAATTAAGACGTCGCATAATTGCTGAAGCATTCTTGGGCCTGTTCTTTCCGGAACAGGCTCTTTTTTTGTGCTGAATTTATGAGAGAGGGCTTTGTTCCCACTCAGCTAATACATCTTTATCCTCTTCAATAGGATAATATGTCTCTTTTAAGGATAAGAATTCTGTTGTTGATGATAAGCAGTATAACGCCCAAACCGCACTGCCACGGATCGTCGCAGAAGGGTCCAAGAGCAATGGTATGATGCGCGTGCTTAGTTCCGCGTTTTTGCTATTACCTAAGGCGACAAGGATATTACGAAGGAACCGTTCTCTGCCGACGCGCTTTACGGGGCTGGCTGTGAAAAACTTACGGAAGCTTGCATCATCCATATCTAAAAAATCAACAAGACGCGGGCCTTTTAATTCAGGGCGAGGCCAGAAATCTATTTCTTTGCTAAGCTGTGCAAATTTATTCCATGGGCATACTGCCAAACAATCATCGCATCCATAGACCCTATTGCCGATCGGCTTTCTGAACTCTAACGGAATAAGGCCCTGATGCTCAATGGTTAGATAGGAAATGCAGCGTTTCGCATCTAATTTATAAGGTTCAGGAAAGGCATTGGTCGGGCAGGCAACCTGACAATCGTTACAACTTCCGCAATGGTCTTTCTCTGGAAGGTCGGGTTCAATATCAAGGGTGGTGAATACTTCCCCCAAAAACAACCAACTGCCAAATTCGCGAGACACAACATTGGTATGCTTGCCTTGCCATCCTAAGGATGATTGGGCCGCGACTGCTTTTTCTAATACAGGTGCCGTATCGACAAACACTTTGACGTCTGTATTTTCATCTTGGGTGAAGTTTTGTTGAACGATCCAACGGGCCAATTGTTTTAGGCGCTTTTTAACCAGATCATGATAATCTTTATTTTGGGCATATACAGAGATGTTAGCACGTTCAAAAAACATATTTTTCAGGAGAGGATCTTGTTTTGGTCCGTAATTCATTCCTAAAACAATAACGGATTTTACATCGGGCCAAAGGCCTTGTGGGCTTTGACGATGTTCAAGGCGCCCTGCCATCCATTCCATCGTGCCATAGGATTCATCATCTATGAATTCTTTTAATCTTGCCTGATTTCGCATTGGAATTGTAACAGGCGCAAAGCTAATACTGTCAAAACCGATTTCTTTGGCTTTGATGATTATAGCCTGTTTTGCCTCATGAGGTGCAGACACGAATGTTTCCTTTGAAGGATGGTAATAGATTATGAGTCTATCAAGTCCTCAGGATTAAAGAAACTATATTTATAATCCTCAAGTTCCCGCTTTTTTAGATCAATATAATAATCAGGATTAAAGGCATATTGGGTAAGTGATATCACAGCAGAAGGATCACTAATGGGGAGGATTAACCTTACACTGGAAGCTTCTTCACCATCAGATGTTATGATGTTTCTTGTGACGATAAGGCCAATGTTTTCATCTCTGCATTTGTTCCATGCTTTGATAATGCTATTTGCTAAATCGACATCATAGTAGTTTCTAATAGTACGTTCATGCGGCTGCCCTCCGGGCAATGAAGGGACTTCTCCCCCGCGAATACTCATACAATAATCATTGTCTTCTTCCACATAATTTAAGATGCAAATATGGGGCAACGCATAGAAGAATTCTACAGGGTCCAAATTTTTACGCCTAGCAAGACCATTTTCTTGTATCAGGTTTTTCCAATGCCGTAGTACCGGCCCAGAGACTTTATGTCCGAGTAAGCTTTTTACGTCATTTGGTGTTGTTTTAATGTTATACATTAAATAGGCTTCCCCCATAGATGAAGAGGATATAGAATTTATATATCTTTCGTCAATCCTTAGCCTAAGGCTTCTATATCTCCACCATGGTATTCTTCGCTAAAGGCTGCTTGGAAGTCTTCGAAAGTCCCTGCATCAATAGCATCACGCATGCCTTGCATCAAAGTTTGATAATATTGGATGTTATGCCAACTCATCAACATAAGGCCTAAAATTTCACCGGCTTTTGTTAAATGATGAATATAAGCACGGCTATATTGTGTACATGCTGGACATGGGCATTCTTCATCTAATGGGCGGGGATCATCTGCATGGCGACGATTTTTCATATTGATAGGGCCACGGCGGGTGAATGCCTGACCATTTCTTCCTGATCGGGTAGGTAGCACACAATCAAACATGTCTATACCACGGGCAACGGAGCCAACTAAGTCGGTTGGTTTGCCGACACCCATTAAATAGCGTGGGCGATCCGGTCGCATTGCAGGTGTTGTGAAGTCGAGGGTGGATAGCATTAAATCTTGCCCTTCGCCGACTGCTAATCCGCCAACTGCATAGCCTTCGAAATCCATATTGTTAAGGGCCTCAACAGAACGCATGCGCAAATCTTCATGGACACTACCTTGAACGATGCCAAATTGACCATAACCTTCACGTTTTACGAATGCATCACGGCTACGTTCTGCCCAACGCATGGAAAGTTCCATAGATTTACGTGCGTCGTCTTTTTCACAAGGGTACGGGGTACATTCATCAAATGCCATAGTGATGGTCGACCCTAAAAGATGCTGGATCTCTGTGGAACGTTCCGGTGTTAACATATGATAACTACCATCAATATGAGAACGGAACCGAACGCCTTCTTCTGTTAATTTCCGAAGGTCAGTCAAGGACATCACTTGGAATCCACCAGAATCAGTCAGGATTGGTTTATCCCAATTCATAAACTTATGAAGCCCGCCAAGTTCCGCAATACGTTCTGCCGTTGGGCGCAACATTAAATGATATGTATTTCCTAGGCAAATCTCAGCACCCGTTGCCGCAACAGATTCTGGGAACATTGCTTTCACTGTGCCGGCTGTTCCAACAGGCATGAATGCAGGGGTTTGGATCGAACCATGGGCGGTTTGAATTTCGCCACGACGGGCTGGTCCATCGGTGCCTTTTAAGGTGAATGAAAATTCTGTCATTTGATCAATCCTCAATTGTTTCTACGGTGTCATCGCGTGCCAATAGGCAACAATCCCCATAGGAATAGAAACGATAGCCATCATCAATGGCATGTTTATAGGCTTCTTGCATGAAATCCAAACCAGCAAAGGCACTGATGAGCATGAATAATGTAGATTTCGGTAGATGAAAATTTGTCATCAAAATATCCACGGCCTTAAAACGATAGCCCGGTGTTATGAAGATGCTTGTCTCTGCGGCAAAAGGTTGAACGATGCCGTTCTCATCCACTGCGGATTCTAATAACCGTAAAGATGTTGTCCCAATTGCGATAATACGCCCGCCAGCCTTGCGAACGTCATTGATGCGATCTGCTTCTTCTTGGGTGATAATGCCATATTCTGCATGCATGACATGGTCGCGGGTGTCTTCCACTTTTATAGGTAAAAATGTACCTGCACCCACATGCAATGTGATGGCTTGAAACCCAACGCCTTTTTCTTCTAAGCGTTTTTTTAGGTCATCCGTAAAGTGAAGGCCCGCTGTTGGTGCTGCGACAGCCCCTTCTTCTTTTGCAAATAATGTTTGATAGTTTTCACGATCTTGTTCTTCTTCCCCATCATCGCCACCTTTGGTGCGCTTGATATAGGGGGGAAGGGGCATGATGCCATGATCCCAAAGGGCTAGAATCAAATTTGCATCTGCTTTGTTGAAACGCAGAACAACCTCGCCAGCATCACGTTTTTCTATGACTTCAGCTTCAAAATCATCAGAAACTTTAAATATATCGTCTAATTTTAATTTTTTGGCAGGGCGGGCAAACGCAGACCATATGTTTGCTGCTTCTTGCTTATGCAGTGTTACTTCAACGCCTGCTTCGCCACGTTTACCAAATAAACGTGTAGGAATAACTTTTGTATCATTGCAGACGATTAAGTCGCCTGCCTGTAATAGGTTCGGTAGGTCGTGGACCTGCTGATCACTTAACATGCTGTCCAAACAAGAAAGCATACGGGAGCTATCCCTTGGAAAAACAGGCTGTTGCGCAATATTTTCTTGCGGCAAATGAAAATCAAACAGATCCACACGCATGGTTGCGTTTCCTACTTCTTTATTAAATTAGCGGGTTAGTTAGCTTCACGTAAATTCGCTGGGTATAAAGATACCAACAAACGGAACGGATAAAGCAAAAGGGCAATCATCACCAACTTCGCAACAAAATCACCCGCCGCCCAGGACATCCACGGTAAACCTGTTCCCGCAAAAGCAAGAGAGAAGAAGATAGCCGTATCTACCATAGAGCCAACGAATGAAGAGATAACGGGTGCTTTCCACCAAGTTGCCTTACGTAATTTATCAAATAAAGCCACATCAAGAAGCTGTGCGATTAAGAAGGCTGTTCCAGAGGCTACTGAAACACGTAACATGCCATAAGCATCTTCGTTTTCAAATAATGCGGTGATGAATGTCATGTCGCTTCCCGTAGCAACATCTGCGGCAATGCTGAAGGCAACGCTCATGGATAAAAACACACCAAGGGCAAAGCCTACATAAACAACTTTACGTGCTTGGTTCGATCCAAATACACGGTTTGTGGTGTCGGTTACCAAAAAGGCAACAGGATAACTAATAGCACCCCATGTTAGAAGATCGGCGATGTTAACGCCTAAAATTTCGATCATGATGGGATGTTGAACAAGTTCGTTAGACACTAGAATAACGAGACCCATGGCAAGCACAGGCAATACAAACCGCAATAGCGGCTGTGATACAGCAGACATAGTAGTTCCTTTCGTAATGGGCGTAAATTTGAACAAGCACAATAGACCTGTCCCCAATACCGTATATCCGCGCTTTTAAAGACTTTTAGGTTCTTTTGTCAATGTTTCTGACGAAATTAATATAATTAGTTTTGCAAACCGTTCGAGGATCTCGTCAATTCGCAGAATTCCTAGACGATATGGTGGCTATAGTATTGACGCCTTTTGTTACTTTTCTTGTGCAGGAAGTGAAACATTCCTTGTGCCTATATCAAGGAGCATGCTCATACTACACCTCCAAAAATAGATCAGTAGGATTTACATTATGAGCGAATTTATCACTTACAGCCTGATTGCAACGATCTGCTTTGCATTCGTTGGTTACATATTCACACATCGCAAGAAACAGGAGGGTGAAGAAACAACAAGTAAAAACCACAGACTCATTGCTCTGCTCATGTGGATCGTTGTTGGAAGCCTTATTGCATATAACGAATTTGGAGACAGTCTCTAAGTAAGGCGCCTTTTGCGTTCCTACGTTATCGGGTAGCTACTTCTCCGGAAGGAAATAATAGCCGAATCCATAATCCGATTATGCATTTTTCTTACGCATAGGTGGAAACATTGCTTGCGTATATATCAAGAGAAATGTTCAGATAGCTTTCCCTTTAGTTGCATTAAATGGAGTACCATAATGATCGAACTTTAAGATTTTATAAAAGAAACTATGTCGCAGATCGTTGACGCCATGACTGAATTTTCCGATGAAAAGAGCGAAACAGGGGCTAATCCAAACCCGCCTATTACGGGAATTAACGAAGGCTTTATTCAAGGTAAGTTTGATAAAAACAAAAATAGACACGAAACCATTATGCCCATCAATTTTGATATCGCGATATCTGCTCAAGAGACTTCTGGCAAGGATGGCAAAGTTGGCGTTAAGGTCATGTCTTTTTTAAAGGCTGATGGAAGTATATCGTCCGAAGCTATTAACGGAAGTGTAAGTCGTGTGAATTTTAAAGTGCCTTTGAGACTTCCAGAAACAGGAGCCGATGGCCCGCCCCGCGTGAAACCTATTAACTATAAGTAATAGTAATAACTGTTATCTTCCACCAAGAGCTCACTAGTGGAATGATAATCGAGGGTGGTATTGCATACGAGGCTAACAATAGAATTTATATCTATGATGAATATCAATTGGATATTTTATAGCAGCATCGTCGGGATTGGTGGAGGATATGTTCTTCACGTTGGATGTCATTTTCTGGGAATAAAGTTTCGATGATGTCTAATTCCGCGTCGCAAAGTCTGCTACATGACGCTGCCGCCGCACAGATGGGACAATGATTTTCGATGAATAGAAAGCTTCCGTCTTTTGTCGGTTCAATTTGTGCCATGTAACCTTCGCTACTGCGCTTGTTGGCGAAGGCCTGTAACTTGTCTTGTAAGTTACTATGGGATGCGAGATGGGCTTTATATGTTTCTAATTGATCATTTGCACGTTGTTGGATCAATTTTTCCAAACCTTCTTCCCCAAAAACTTGTTTCATACTATCAATCAAACCGATGGAT
Source organism: uncultured Curvivirga sp. (assembly GCA_965602285.1). Lineage (GTDB taxonomy): Bacteria > Pseudomonadota > Alphaproteobacteria > UBA8366 > Aestuariispiraceae > Curvivirga. Next base: position 7,122 of record CBFCZA010000101.1, read on the forward strand.
AATTCTGCGTGTGTGTCAGGAAAAAGTTTGTTTGCTTCTATGGTTAAATTCCAAAGTTTCGCAGGGCGTCCTTTCGGCCGGGAGACCTCTTGATAATTTACGATACTTTCCTCAGATAAGGCGTAAAGATGTTGACGTATGGCCATAGCCGTAAGGCCAAGCTCTTTGGATAATTGAAGTGCATCTAGAGGACCAGAAAGTTTCAAGGTTTCTTGTATCCTGCGTTTGGTGCGCTGGTCTTTAGGTGATATATTGGATTTGCTCATTCTTATTTCCTAAAGCTTTTTGTTGCATAAATCAAATTATACGTATATTTAGTTTATAAAGAAAACTCTTTCGAAAGTATCGGTATGTTAGATCAGGCTATGGATAAACCAATGACAGAACCAGAAAAACAAGTTTTCGTTAAAGTCAAAGATGGTATTGCGCGTATCAAAGATAAAGGGCGACTTTTGGTTAAGGATCAAGGGCGTCAAATTGCGATTTTTGCGGATGGGAAAAAATATCTGGCCTGTAATAACCGCTGCCCCCATGAAGGTTTTCCTTTGATGGAGGGGAACTTTGACGGTGGTTGTACGGAAGCCCCTGAAGAAGAAGCCAAAGCATGTATTGTGACTTGCACATGGCATAACTGGAAGTTTGACCTTTCCGATGGGGAAAACCTATTGGGTGGGGATAATCTTCGGATTTATAAAGTTGAGACAAATGGTCCCGATCTTTTAATAGATGTGACAGATCCCTCGCCCGAGGTTTTGATGACTCGGGCATTAGATAATTTACAAGGAAGTTTCCGCCGTCATGAATATGGGCGTATGGCCCGTGAAATTGCGCGTCTTAAAAAAGCGGGCGGTGCGATGGATGTTGCAGTTAAGGAAAGTTTACGTTGGGTGAATGTGCAACTTGAATATGGTATGATCCATGGACATGCAGTCGCGGTTGATTGGCTGTATCTTTATGATCAACAAAAGGGCAAGGATGATGCCTTGGCCTTGTCGGCGATTACTGAATCCGTGGCCCATTTAGCATGGGATACTCAACGCGAAGATGACTATCCATATGCGAAAGCAGCCAAAGTTTTTGATGCCTCTGTTTTAAAAGACGCGATTGAAAAGGAAGACGATGCGGCGGCTTCTGCCCAGATTAGAGCAGCCATAAATGAGGGGTTGGATTTTAAGGCGCTGGAACCTTTATTGGTGGAAGCTATTTTTGCCCATTATCGAGACTTTGGTCACAGTGCTATTTATATAGAAAAAGCAAAGTCCCTTATTGCACGGTTTGGCAAGGATGTAGAGCTTGATCTATTACTCTCCTATACCCGTGCGTTGGTGCTTAGTTGGCGAGAAGATGAAATCCCTGAATTCAAAGAATATTTGCCGAGTCTGGCTAAATGGAAAGCGGGTGGGAATGATTCTGTATCGTTTGATGATTTTGTGGGGCTATCGGTTAATGGGGCATTGAAGCGGTGTTTGGAAAGTGCCCAACGTGATCCGCTAGAAATATACGATGCGTTGACCTATGGGATCAGCTGGAATCTGTTGCATTATGAAGAAAGCTTTGGACAGAGAAATGATTTGCCTGTGTCTAGTAATGTTACATGGTTGGCATTTACCCATGCCATCACATTTGCTAATGCGATCCGTAAGATCTGCACTAAATACCCTCAATATTGGCCGCAAGGGTTACTTCAGCTTGCTTGTTTCTTGGGTAGAAATAGCAAGTTTACGGATAAGAAGGCCAATGGGAACCAATGGGAGGTTACGGACGAAAAAGCATTCTTTGAAGCTGAATATCTCAGGATGTTTGATCATGGGCAGCCTGAATATATTGTGACGGCCCATCTTCTTAAAACACTAACTGCCATAGAAGAAGAGATCGTCGATAGACCGTCAGTAGCTTTCAAATCATTGATGCTGGCGGGCTGTAATCGTTTCCTTCATTCCCAATTCAAGGGCAAGCATGTGTTGCGAAGTGCAAGACAAGCTATAGCC
>CBFCZA010000102.1:0-9072 GCA_965602285.1 uncultured Curvivirga sp.
CTGTGATCAACTTGGTTGGTATTTTGGCTGAAACAGGCAAACAAAAATTCGATAGTGTGCATGCACAAGCTGCGGGCATGATTGCTAGTATCGCAAAAGAAGCTGGCGTTAAAAAGCTAGTCCATGTATCTGCCCTTGGTGCCGATGCGGATAGTGCTTCTAAATATTCGCGCTCTAAAGCGGCAGGTGAAGATGCTGTAAAATCTGCTTTTCCAGATGCTGTAATTATACGCCCAAGTGTTCTATTTGGCCCTCAAGATGGTTTGTTTAACCGGTTCGCATCTATCGCATCTATCTGTCCAGCATTACCATTGATAGGCGGTGGTACAACCAAATTCCAACCTGTCTATGTGGGGGATGTTGCAAGCGTTATTGTTAAAGGTCTTAGTGACGAAACAATGGTTGGAAAAACCTATGAATTGGGTGGCGAAGATGTTTTGTCTTTGGAAGAAATTTACCAAACATTGATGACCCAAATGGATATTCATCGTGGATTGGTACCGCTCCCTATGCCTTTGGCGAAATTATTAGGGGCTATTTTAGGCCTATTGCCTGTGCCGCCTATGACGCTTGATCAGGTGGTCTTGATGGAAACAGATAATGTTGTCAGCGGAGATTTTCCGGGTTTGAAAGATTTAAATATTAAGCCTGCAACAATTGCTGCGATGTTGCCAAAATATATGACGATGCATCGTAAACGTGGTCAATATAACCCAATAACACCGGTGTAAAGTTATGCCGCATTTTGTAGTAGAATATCCACGGGAAATCGAATCCCAATATGACATTTCGAAAATGATGCAAATCGCATTTGATGCAGGATTAGAATCCGGCGAAATGGGCCCGCATGATTTGAAAGTTCGTGCTATTGCTTATGATCATCATTATATGGCAAATAATGATGAAACCTTTGTTCATATTACCGTTTATTTGCTTTCGGGACGGACTGAAGAACAGAAGAAAAATATCGGCGGATTATTATTAACTGCCTTGGGTGGATATTTAGAAAATGTCACTTCTGTTAGTGTTGATTTACAGGATATGGATCGGGCTGTTTATACGAAGAGAGTACTTTAACCCTTCTTAGAAAATACTTTAATTTCCTACCTTTGATATTATTTAAAACCGTTGTTTATGAGCAGCGGTTTTTTATATTTGACAAAAATATGATACTGATATCATATTCATTATATTAAAATTGGGGAATTATAGTGAGGGGCAATTTTTGCTAAGCGATATTACTTTTAGACCTATGGATATTTCGAATGTTTGGCAAAGCAAATCCAAGGATTTTGATTTTGGAGAAGCTTTGATATGGGGAAGTAACGATCTGAAGAAAAGCGATCGAACCCGTGCTATATTGCAAAAGGCGGGGTGTGATTTATTGCATGAAAACAGCCTCTCGTCCTTAACTGTTGCAATGGTATGTAAAGAAACGGGCGTGGCCCATGGGACTTTTTACATATATTTTAAGGACCTTCATGATTTTATAGGGCAAATTTTACGTCAATTTGTATCGTTCACGCAATTAGCGATGTTGGCTGCTACCAAATCCAAAGAAGTAGATTCTGTTCGCGTATCAACCCTTGTTTATTATCGCCTGTTTTGTGCAAACCCCGGCTTAATGAAATGTTTATTGAACCATTCTGAAGATTTTTATGAAGCGAAACTTGCACTGCAAAAGTTAAATTTGGAATGGGCGACTACGATTGTGAATAGCATGATCCAAAAGGGCTGCGAACAAGATAAATATGAAGAATTGATGCGTCGTGCCTATGCGCTGGGTGGGATGGTTGATCAATATTTAAACAGCCTTCTATTGAATAAAGATCCAACAGTAAGGGTGCTTTCAAAAGATGAAGATTTAATGATTGATAGTTTGACGGCTATTTGGAAGCAGGGATTGATATTGTGAGTTTAGTGAAAGACGCAGAGTTTTTATCAGCAGAAGAATTACGGATACATCAAGAAACGTGTTGGTCGAAACAGGTAACTTATGTGGCTGAAAATTCGTCCTTCTATCAGAAGCTTTGGGAAGGCATAACTCCGCCGTTAGATTTATCTGATTTACATAGACTTCCTTTTTCAGACAAGGTTGGGTTGCGCGATTCACAAGCTGACTTCCCACCCTATGGGGATTATCTCGCTTCTGGTAGAGATAAAGTGAACCGGCATCACCGCACATCAGGAACAACGGGGCAGGCGATGAATTTAGCCCTGTCTGCCTTAGATTGTCATATTACAGAAGTTGTCGGCGGGCGCAGCCAGTCTTCCGCAGGCTTATCTTCAAAAAATACGGTTGTCCATTGTCTTAACTATCAAATGTGGATGGGGGGAGTGACTGATCACATGACCCTTGAAGCAACAGGGGCGACCGTGGTTCCATATGGTGTGGGTGGTACTGAAAAGCTCATTGAAACTATTTTGTCTGTGGGGGTGGATGCTATTTCTTGTACACCTTCTTATCCTGCGGTTTTAGAAAAAGTGATTGCAGAGAAATTTCCACATCTAACACCAAAGGATCTAGGGCTAAAGCTAGGTATGTTTGGTGGGGAAGCTGGATTAGATGATCCCGCCTTTAGAGAGCGATTTAGACGTATATGGGGGATGGAGCCCAGAAATGCGAATTATGGCGTATCTGATGTTTTTTCAAATTTTGGTGCGCAGTGTGAACATGATACATCACTTCATTTTATGGCTGCTGATGTTTTATATCCTGAATTGATAGATCCAGAGACCGAAGCATTATTACCGATAGAGGCAGGGCAACGTGGGGAATTGGTGTTGACCCATTTGGCGAGAGAATGTCAGCCCTTAGTTCGATTTAAAACTGGCGACATTATTGAAATTGTTGCAACTGAATCATGTTCTTGTGAACGCAAAGGATTTCGTTTCAAGGTTGTTGGACGAAGTGACGATATGATTGTTGTGCGTGGATTGAATATGTTTCCAACCATGGTTGCCTCTGTCATTGGTTTGTTTGCAGAATTATCTGGGGATTATCGCATTAACCTTGATCATACACCGCCTTATGATCATTTGCCTATTTCTGCTGAACTTGCGAAGGGGGTCGATTTAAATCCGGAAGAGATTAAGGATCTGACTTCAAAAATTGAAGAGATGATGAAAAGTAAATTAGGGGCAACTGCAAAAGTTGAAATACTGCCTAGCGGAACATTCCCGATTACCGAAGGTAAAACCAAACGTGTGGTGAGGAGCTACGAATGACAACTCATAACTTTAAAACTGTTTTAAGTGAAATTGGCGATCATGGCGTACGCACGATTACCTTGAACCGACCAGATAGCCTCAATGCCATGAATAGGCAGTTGATTGATGATGTGGCAGCCGCCTTTGTTGCGGCGAATGGAGATGATGAAACCCGTGTTATTATCTTTACTGGAAGTGGTCGTGCTTTTTGTGCTGGGGATGATCGTCATGAACATGTCCATCCAGAGAGCGAAGCGGAGGCCCGTGACCTTGTTGTGTCTATTCAGCGCGCAACAGAGGCAATTATCTTTGGGGATAAGCCGGTGGTAGGTGCCATAAATGGCTGGGCTGTTGGTGGTGGGTTCGAATGGGCGATAAATTGTGATTTCCCTATTTGGGGCGAAAGTGCAAAGGCCTTCTTTCCAGAAGTTTCACTGAATTTATTTGTGACAGGGGCTGTGACATCGTTACTGCCTTCTATCGTTGGATTGAATAAGGCCCGTGAAATGTTGATGTTAGGGGAGCGTTATACAGCCCAAGATCTAGAAAGAATAGGTTTGGCTTGGCGCGTGTCCAGTGACGATGATTTATTGAAGGATGCGATGGCTGTTGCTGTTAAGCTTGCAAGCCAACCAACACTTTCTTTGCGCGCAATGAAGCGTGTGTTAAATCAATCAGCGATGAATGATATGCGCCAAGCACTAAATTTGGAAACTGAAGCCACCATCATGGGTTTTCTAGATCCTGAAACAACACGGTTGTTAAAAGATTTTGGATAAAAAGCTAAATTGGTTTTAGATGTAGATCCAATATAGTAGGAACCCACCAAGGGCGAGGCGGTATATAACAAATATGCCGTAACTTGCACGTTTTAACCATGCCATCATTAAGGTGATGGAGATAAGAGCCGCGACGAATGACACGGCCATTGCAATGATCGCATCTTGACCAAGAACTAAATTGCCACTTTGCCATATCTTAAAGCCTGCCAAGCTTCCTGCGGCAAGAATTGTTGGGATGGAAAGAAGCATTGAAAAGCGAGCGGATTCGGATCGTTCCATACCGATGAAGCGGGCCGCAGTCATTGTAATACCTGATCGGCTTGTGCCGGGAATAAGGGCAAGAACCTGTGCTAGTCCAATAAGCAACGCAGTAGGAATGCGAATATGTTCTGTTCTACGAATGGTCATGCCGACACTATCAGCAACCCAAAGTAAAACCCCAAATCCAATAGTGGCCCATGCAACAACTTCGATATTGCGTAAATAACCTTCTACCATGTCGAACAAAAAATATCCTGCAAGGACAACAGGAATAGTAGCGACAATGATGTTTAGAACGAGGGTGCTATCTTGGTTGGGGCGAAATGTTGCAAGTCGAACAGTCCCACGAAGCATCGTCCATACATCACGCCAAAAATAAAGCATCACTGCGATAAGGCTGCCAATATGGACGGCCACGTCTATATAAAGACCTTGATCAGCTGATCCAACGAATTCACTGGCTAAAAAAAGATGGCCAGATGAACTGATAGGTAAAAATTCGGTTAGACCCTGGATAAGAGCAAGTACCAATATATAGTGTAACGCCACGATTATGTCCCCAACGAATAGTAATGAAATGGTTATATCACTGTCGATTCTGAGATGCATTAACAATGTTTATTAATTTTAGTTCCGATTTGGTACTATAATTTTATCAATATTTGTGATCACTATCCATAAAGAGGTATTTTTTGAAGTTTATTGAAATAATAGTCAATATAGTTGACCTATATTTCATTTTTTACTGGATTTATGCGATTGATGTCTATAATAAGAAGGTCCCATAAAGAAAAAGTAGTGAATGAAAGTCCGTTATTTTTGCCATAAGGGAAAAGATTATTCTGCAAAATTGTTGGTCAGGTTTGATTTAACTTTGAATGAATGAAGACAATGCGCAGAGGGGTTGAGTTAAATTACAGAATTAGGAGCTAAGTGATGAGCACTAAAACCATGCTAAAATTTGTGGACCGGGCACGACAAATGCCAACCAAACGCGAAGCGGATGATCGTGCTAAAGATTTCAGTGAAATCTACGAAGGTTTTGGTGACGAACAAGCGAAAGAGCAATCTGCACGCTGTTCACAATGTGGCGTTCCATTCTGTCAGGTAAATTGCCCATTACATAATAATATCCCCGATTGGTTAATGATGACCGCCGAAGGGCGCTTGGAAGAAGCATATGAACTTTCTTCAGCGACCAATTCAATGCCTGAAATTTGCGGGCGTATTTGTCCACAAGATCGCTTATGCGAAGGCAGTTGTGTGATTGAGCAGTCCGGCCACGAAACAGTGACTATTGGTTCTGTTGAAAAATACATCACAGACAGTGCATGGGAAAACGGTTGGGTTGAACCTATAAAGCCTGTTGGAGAATTAAACGAGTCCGTTGCAATCATCGGCGCTGGTCCGGGCGGCATGGCGGCGGCGGCAAAACTTCGCGGGCGTGGATATCAAGTTGCGATTTATGATCGTTATGACCGTGAAGGTGGCTTGCTTGTTTATGGTATTCCAAGTTTTAAACTTGAAAAAGATATTGTTGCACGTCGCGCTGAATGGCTTCGTGCCAGTGGTGTTGTCTTCCATATGGGCGTGAATATTGGTGAAGATATTACGTTCGAAGAATTACGTAAAAAACATGATGCTGTGATTATCGCAACTGGTGTATATCAGGCACGTGATCTAAAGGCACCGGGCGTTGGCTTGAAAAATGTATTGCCAGCCTTAACATATTTGACCGCGTCTAACCGAAAAGGTTTAGGTGATAAGGTTGAAGGATATGACAATGGGAACCTAAATGCTGATGGCAAAAATGTTGTTGTTGTTGGTGGTGGTGATACGGCAATGGATTGTGTCCGTACGGCCATTCGCCAAGGTGCAAAATCCGTTAAATGCCTATATCGTCGTGATAAGGCGAATATGCCGGGTTCTTTGCGTGAAACGAAAAATGCAGAAGAAGAAGGTGTTGAATTTGTATGGCTTTCAAACCCAGAAGCCTTTATCGGAAATGATGCAAATGAAGTGACTGGTGTTCAATCTAACGCAATGCGTCTTGGACCCCCTGATGCAACGGGTCGTCGTCAACCGCAACCAATTCCAGATTCATCTGTCGTTCATGATGCTGATATTGCGATTTTGGCTCTTGGTTTCTCTCCTGAAGATTTACCAACCCTTTGGGGGCAAAAAGATCTGCCTGTTACCAATTGGGGTACTGTTCGTGTGGATCATACTACATCCATGACAGACATGGATGGGGTGTTTGCCGTTGGCGATATTGTTCGCGGTGCCAGCCTTGTGGTTTGGGCTGTGAAAGACGGTCATGATTGTGCAGAAAACATTCATAAATATTTCAAGAATAAGAGCGCGGCTGCTGCCGCTGCTGAATAATCGGATAAGAGTGAGGATATTAAAATGTCAAATAATGGAATGACCCCTAAACAAGCTCTTCAGGCCGAATATCTTGCGAATGAAGGTATGTATCTTCCGGGAATGGAGACCGCAAACTGTGGCGTTGGTATGGTGGCTGCAATTGATGGCACACCACGTCGTGATGTGGTTGAAGCTGGTATCGAAGCGTTAGAACAATTATGGCATCGCGGTGCGGTGGACGCTGATGGTAAAACGGGTGATGGTTGTGGTATTCATCTTCAAATTCCACAAGAATTTTTCAAAGATCACATTCGCCGTATGGGCCAACAACCGGGCAAAGGTGCGTTGGCTGTGGGTATGGTTTTCTTGCCACGTACAGACCTTGGTAAACAAGAACGCGTTCGTGAGATTATTGAAAGTGAAGTGATTGGTATGGGGCACCGTATTTACGGATGGCGCCAAGTACCTGTGCATATTGGTGTGATTGGTACAAAAGCCAATGCGACCCGCCCAGAGATTGAACAAATTCTAGTCGAAAATGCATTAGATGTTGATGAAGCTCAGTTTGAAGTTGATCTTTACATCATCCGTCGTCGCATCGAAAAGGCTGTATTGGCTGAGAACTTAACAGAAGCTTACATTTGTTCGCTTTCTTGTCGTTCTGTGATTTATAAAGGCCTATTCTTGGCTGAGGAATTAACGTCTTTCTACCCTGATTTGTTGGATAAGAAGTTTGTTTCTAACTTTGTGATTTATCATCAACGTTACAGTACAAATACTTTCCCATCTTGGCCTTTGGCGCAGCCATTCCGCGTTCTTGCTCATAATGGCGAGATCAATACACTATTGGGTAATGTGAACTGGATGAAGTCCCATGAAACACGCATGGATGATCCTGTGTTTGGTGATCATGTTGACGATATTAAGCCTATCATACAGCCAGACAGTTCTGATAGTTCAGCACTTGATGCGGTGTTTGAAGTTTTGGTGCGCACGAAACGTGGTTTACCAGAAGTAAAATCTTTATTGATGCCAGAAGCTTGGGAAAATTCCAAAGCTGTGCCGCAAAACCATAAAGATTTCTATGCCTATGCAAATAGTGTGATGGAACCTTGGGATGGACCGGCTGCGGTTTGTGCCTTCAGTGGCCGTTGGTTGCTTGCTGGTTTAGATCGTAACGGTCTTCGTCCTCTTCGTTATGTTGTGACTGGTGATGGTCTTTTAATCGTTGGTTCAGAAGCCGGCATGGTGAAGGTTGATGAAAAGACAGTTGTTGAGAAGGGCCGCGTTGGTCCCGGCGATATGTTGGCAGTGAACCTTAAGGAAGGTAAATTATATCACGATCGTGCCCTTAAAGATCAAGTTGCGGACCTTGCCCCATTTGGCGATTGGGTGAAAAACATCTCAACTTTGGATGAGTTGGGTGACAAGATTGTTGGCGCAACAAATACCATGGACCGTGCGGAACTTCGTCGTCGTCAGGTGATTGCTGGTTGGACCATGGAAGAATTAGAAATGATCCTTCAGCCTATGTTGGAAGATGGAAAAGAAGCTTCTGGTTCTATGGGTGATGACACACCTGTTGCGGTTCTAAGTCAGAAATATCGTGGCCTTCATAACTATTTCCGTCAAAATTTCTCGCAAGTAACAAACCCGCCTATTGATTCATTGCGTGAACGCCCAGTGATGAGTTTGCGTACACGTTTGGGTAATTTGGGGAATATTCTTGAAGAAGATGCGAACCAAGTGAAAATCTTGCAACTAGATACACCTGTATTGCTGAATGGTGAATATGAAACCATGCGGGCAAATCTTGGTGGTGCGGTTGCAGAACTTGATTGCGTATTTGATCCAAAAGCGGGTGGCTCTGCATTGCGTGATGCGGTTTATGCATTACAACAACAAGCAGAACAGGCCGTTCGTCGTGGGGCTGCTCATCTCGTTCTTAGTGATGAAAAGGTTGGCCCTGATGCGGCACCTATTCCAATGATCTTGGCCGTGGCTGCGGTACATACACATTTGGTGAAAAGTCAGTTACGTACTTTCGTAAGTCTTATTGTTCGCAGTGGTGAAGCATTGGATGTGCATTTCTATGCTGTTCTTGTGGGTGTTGGTGCAACTGCGATCAATGCATATATGACCATGGAAGTTATTGCAGGTCGCCATTCTAAAAACCTACTTGGTGATATGAGCCTAGAACAGGCGATGTTGAATTATAAAAAATCTATCGGTGATGGTCTCCTAAAAATCATGGCGAAGATGGGTATTTCGATCATCAGCAGTTATCGTGGTGGTTATAATTTTGAAGCCGTTGGTCTATCACGTAGTTTGGTTGCAGAATTCTTCCCGGGTCTTCCAAGCCGTATTTCCGGCATCGGTCTGTCCGGTCTACAAAGCCAGGTGATTTCTCAACATGAAAAAGCTTATAGTAATGCAGCAACAGCCTTACCGG
>CBFCZA010000103.1:0-9010 GCA_965602285.1 uncultured Curvivirga sp.
CCAGGCACAGATATTGAGGAAGTCATGCCAGAAGAAGATGGTGGAACTAAAGGCTAGTTAGGTTTTTTATCCAGATCTTAAATTTCCAACAGCTTGGTCTCTTTCAAATAAATAAAGCAAAGTTCGGAGGTTTTTTCCTCTTTCACTGGAAAGGTCAGGGTCACGGCTAATGACAATTCGTGCATCATCATAGGCCGCTTGTAGTAGATCAGCATGCTCTGCCATATCTGCAAGTCTCATTTCTGGTAATCCAGATTGCTTGGTTCCTAAAACTTCACCAGCACCGCGTAATTGCAAATCTTTCTCCGCTATAATGAAACCATCCTCGGTTTCACTCATTACGCTTAGTCTTTCTTTTGCGGTTTGTGTTAATTTATTTGAACGAAGTAGAATGCAAGTGGACGCCTTATCTCCCCGTCCTACACGACCACGTAATTGATGTAATTGCGCCAAACCAAAATGTTCTGCATGATCGATCACCATGATAGTGGCCTCAGGCACGTTTACCCCAACTTCTATAACCGTTGTGGCCACAAGGATGTTTGTATCTCCCTCAACAAAGCTTAACATTGCCGCATCTTTTTCTTTTGGTTTCATTTGTCCGTGAACAAGAGCAACACGTGCCTCGCCAAAATGGGCTGAAAGGTCACGATATCTATCTTCTGCGGCGGGAAGGTCTAGATGTTCAGATTCCTCCACAAGCGGGCATACCCAATAAATTTTTGCACCATTTTGTATTTGCCTACCTAACCCCGCTACAACTTCCACCAGCCGATCTTGATTGACAACGATCGTTTGAATGGGCTGGCGTCCAGGTGGTTTGTCCATAAGCCGCGAGACATCTAAATCACCATATGCCGACATCATAAGGGTCCGTGGGATAGGGGTGGCTGTCATGACAAGCATATCGACCGCAGCCCCTTTCGATGCCAGTCCTAGGCGTTGGTGGACGCCAAAGCGATGCTGCTCGTCAATGACAGCAAGGGCTAAATCCTTATAGATAACATCATCTTGGAATAGCGCGTGGGTTCCTAATAGGATATCTATCTCACCATTAGCGAGCTGACTGAGGAGTTCTTTTCTGGCTTTTCCTTTATCACGGCCTGTTAGAACTTCTATTTTGACTCCAACGCTCTCTGCTAAAGGTGCGAGGGAATCGTAATGTTGGCGTGCAAGAATATCAGTAGGGGCCATTAAGGCTGCCTGACAACCACATTCTACTGCGTTGAGCATCGCAAGAAGTGCAACGACTGTTTTGCCTGATCCCACATCACCTTGAACAAGACGTAACATTCGTGACTTGTCCGTCATATCATTATAGATTTCATCAAGGCTGGTTATTTGCGATTTCGTGAGGCTGAAAGGTAAATTATCAATTACTTTATTTCGTAATTTTTGGTCTCCACGAAAAACACGGCCTTTTTGTTTTTTAGCTTTGGCACGCATGATGGATAGGGCCAGTTGATTTGCAAGTAATTCATCAAAGGCAAGGCGTTGCCTAACTGGGTGTTCAGGTAATAACAGGGTTGAACTACTTGGATTGTGAACCTGTGCTATAGCATCATTCCACGTGGGCCAGTTTTGTTTCTTTAAATATGCAGGATCAAGCCATTCAGCGAGGGTAGGAACTTTAGTAAGTGCTTGATGGGCTGCCTTAAATACTGTTTTTGCTGTTAAGCCTGCGGCAAGAGGGTAGACAGGCTCTATCGCAGGAAGGTTATCACGTTGTTCTGGTGCTATGATGAAATCAGGGTGGGAAATTTGTAAGCTATTCTGATATCTTTCTGTGCGCCCACTGATCAAGCGTTTTTCACCCATAGGAAGTTGTGCTTCTAAATAAGCTTTATTTCCTTTAAAAAACACAAGAGTTAAAAAACCCGTATCATCTTTGCAAATAACCCTATATGGGCGGCGACGATCGGAGGGTGGCTCATGCCCCACAATTTCAACTTCAAAAGTTGCGATTTTACCAGATTCACATTTTTCAATTGTTGGACTATAGCGTCGATCAACAATATCACGGGGTAAATGCCATACTAAATCAATAACATGTGGGCCTGTTAATTTCTCTATCATCGCAGCAATGCGTGGGCCCACACCTGTTAAACTGGTGAGGGGAGAAAATAATGCAAATAAGCTTTCGGGGCGCATTGTTAAAAATCTAATCCGTTGGAAATTAATGTTCCTAGATATTTAGCATAGTGTGGCGATGAATAAATACTATTTTCTGGTTAAAGTGGGATTTACCTGTCGGTCGCAGGCGCGTATATCAAATACAAATATATATGGAGTAAGAATGATGACTGATTCTACAGAAGCGCAGCCTATAAGCGATCATGAAAAACGCTTAAAAAAACTAACGTTTAGATCCCAGCATCGTGGCATCAAAGAACTTGATATTTTAGTTGGTGGGTTTGCAGATAGCTTTCTGAAAGAACTAAGCCCTGAAGACCTTTATGAATTTGAATGCCTTTTGACAGTGCCAGATCAAACATTCTACGCCATCTTACGTGGTGAAGTCGAAGCCCCTGATCATGTTAAATCACCTTTGCTAGACAAGATGATTGACTACACAATCGAACATGGTGTGTGTTAGGCCTAAAGCGTTATTTAAGTATTGATAGAGAGCCTTAAGATCTATGGAATTGCTAAAAGCAAAATTACTAGCCCCGGGTAAAACAACGATTTGTAACGCCCCAGATGGTGTTGATGCCCTGATCTTAGCAGAGGCTATTGGTAAATCTGAAGCTCCTGTTATTTATATTGTTCGTGATGATAGTCATGCTGCACGATTGACACAGCTTATTAGTTTCATGCGCCCAGGAACTAAAGTTTTAGATTTACCTGCTTGGGACTGCTTACCTTATGACCGTGTATCCCCTAATTTAGATGTGGTGGCACATAGGTTAAGTAGTTTATGCAAGTTGGCACATGGTGATGAAGCAGCTGTGGATTTACTTCTTGTCACCGTGAATTCAGCATTGCAACGTGTGCTTCCTAAAGAATTTCTTAAAAAAGCTTCTCTATCTGCCCAAAAGAATAAATCGCTTCCTCATGATAAACTGTTTTCATACCTTGATCAAAATGGATATCACCGCACTGGTACAGTAAGGGAGCCGGGTGAATTCGCCGTTAGGGGGGGGATTATTGATTTATTTCCTGCTGGCTATGAAAACCCCGTTAGGTTGGATTTCTTTGGTGAAGATTTAGAAACGATTCGTAGTTTTGATGCCGTTTCTCAACGTACTATAGGTGAATTGGATGAATTAAATCTAATTCCTGTAAGTGAAGTACTTATCCATGATGATTCTATTGCATTGTTTCGAAAGCGTTATCGGGAGAATTTTGGCGCAAAGACAGAAGATGACCCACTTTATGAATCCATAAGTTCTGGTAGACGTTATGCGGGGATGGAACATTGGCTTCCATTCTTTCATGAAACCTTAGATAATATCTTAGATTACCTGCCATCATCCCCTATCATTATGGATGATCATGTGCATGAAGCCATGCAAGGGCGTTGGGAAGCAATCCTAGATTACCATGATGCACGTCGACATATGCTTGAAACACAAGCGAAAACTAAAGGCCCTCAACCTAATCAAGGTACAATTTATAAACCTATAACCGTTGATAGTCTTTATATCATGCAAGGTGAATGGGAGCGACGGTTAGAGGCACGACCTGCTATCGAACTCACTGCTTTTTCAATGCCAGAAGATAGCGGACGTAAAGTTATTTTAGATGCAGAAGGAAAACGCATCACTGATTTTACTGCTGCTAGAAATAATCCTGATTTAAATATTTTCGATGCGGTCTCGCAACGACTTGTGGAGCATCAAGATAAAACCGTTTTGATTTCTGCTTATACAGAAGGATCAAAGGAGAGATTATCTACACTTCTTGCTGACCATGGCTTGTTGGGCCTGCCAACGTTGAGAAATTGGGCTGAGGTTAAAGGTTTAAAAAAAGGCCAAGTAGGTCTTTGCGTTGCTGAACTTGAGCGTGGTTTTAAATCTGACAATGTCATTGTTTACACCGAACAAGATATCCTTGGAGAGCGATTATCTCGTGCGCCTAAACGCAAAAAAAGGCGTGGTGAAGAATTTATAACGGAGGCATCTGCACTTGAATTAAAAGATCTAGTTGTGCATGTGGAACACGGCATTGGGCGTTATGATGGTTTGGAAACTGTCAATGTGGAAGGCGCCCCGCATGATTGTGTTCGATTGATTTATCATGGGGATGATAAGCTTTTTGTGCCTGTTGAAAATATAGAGGTGCTTTCACGTTTTGGGTCCGAAGATTCTGCAGGACAACTTGATAAATTAGGCGGTGTCGCATGGCAGGCACGTAAGGCTAAAATTAAAGAACGTATTAAAATAATAGCAGATAAGTTACTTAAAGTGGCTGCAGAACGCCTCCTTAGAAAAGGGGAACGGGTGACGCCTGCAGATGGGGCATATGATGAGTTTTGTGCTCGTTTTTTATATACAGAAACAGATGATCAGGCCCGCGCTATTGGCGAGGTTATAGAGGATTTAGGTTCAGGACGACCTATGGATCGATTGATTTGTGGGGATGTAGGCTTTGGTAAAACAGAAGTAGCCTTACGTGCTGCCTTTATTTCAGCCTTAAGTGGGCAGCAGGTTGCTATTGTTGTTCCTACGACTATTCTTGCGCGCCAACATTATAAAAACTTCCAAGAACGTTTTTCTGGCTTGCCTGTTAATGTCCGTCAATTATCACGCCTTGTGACGACGAAAGATGCAAATGAAACGAAGAATGGATTAGCAGAAGGTACTGTAGATATTGTCATTGGTACACATGCTTTATTAAGCAAAAATACATCATTTAAACATTTGGGTTTGGTGATTATTGATGAAGAACAACATTTCGGGGTAACCCAGAAGGAACGCCTTAAGGAATTCCGAGCAAATGTCCATGTGTTAACATTAACAGCGACACCCATTCCAAGAACCCTTCAAATGGCTTTGTCTGGTGTTCGAGAAATGAGCATCATTGCAACGCCGCCTGTTGACCGTTTAGCGGTAAGAACTTTTGTGACGCCATATGATTCAGTCGTGCTTAAAGAAGCCATTTATCGGGAGCATTTTAGGGGAGGGCAAGTTTACTATGTTTGCCCTAGAATCAAAGACTTACACCAAGTTCATAAACAATTGAAAGAACTGGTTCCTGACTTGAAAATTGCTGTGGCACATGGGCAGTTAAATCCAACGGACCTTGAAGATGTGATGAGTGATTTTACCGATGGTAAGTTTGATATTCTTCTTGCGACGAACATCGTTGAAAGTGGTTTGGATATTCCTACAGCTAATACCATGATTTTGCATCGTTCTGATATGTTTGGTTTATCACAATTATATCAATTACGTGGACGTATTGGACGTTCAAAGACGAGAGCATATTGCTATCTAACTTTGCCTTCAGACAAAATCATCAGCAGTTCTGCACGAAAACGATTAGAAGTCATGCAAACCCTGGATAGCTTAGGTGCTGGGTTCTCTCTTGCTAGTCATGATATGGATATTCGTGGTGCTGGTAATATTTTAGGGGATGAGCAATCTGGCCATGTGAAAGAAGTTGGTGTTGAACTATACCAACGCATGTTGGAAGAGGCTGTTGCAGCAGCGCGTGACGATTTCACAGATGAGTATGAAGAGACATGGTCGCCAGTTATTAACTTGGGCACAGCGGTTCTTATACCGGAACTTTACGTAGAAGATCTTTCTGTTCGTTTAGGATTGTATCGTCGCTTATCCGATCTTTCTAATCGTAAAGAACTTAATGCTTTTGCCGTCGAACTTGCTGATCGTTTTGGTCCTTTACCGCAAGAAGTTAAAAACTTAATACAAATCGTAACTATTAAATTACTCTGTAAAAAAGCTGGTGTTGAGAAAATTGATGCTGGACCTAAAGGGGCTGTTATAGCTTTCCGAAATAAGGAATTTGCCAATCCGTCGGGGCTCATCGGTTTTATGCAGCAACAAATGGGCACCGTTAAGTTACGACCGGATCAAAAGCTTGTGGTGATGCGCCCATGGGAGGATGCAGAAATAAGAATGACAGGCGTCACAAAGTTTGCTGATAAGCTAGCCCGTATAGCTTTGGCCGCGACCAAAAAGTAAGCTTCAGATAAAGCACAATTTATTCAGTGGGCTCTGCTGTGGTATTTTGTAGTGCAAGGTCGAAAATTGGGTCAAAGGCTGCGGGTTCTTGCGCTCCTGAAAGGGCGTATTGACCGTTCACAATGAAAAATGGAACGCCAGTAATGCCAAGGCGACGTGCTGTTGCATCTTCCTCTTGAACTTCTTTCTTGTAAGTCACACCATCTAAAAAAACTTCATAATCTTTTGGTTCTAAATCTATTGAATCAAGAATATTTAGAAGTGTATTTGTATCCCCAATATCTTGACCGTTTAAAAAGTAAGCTTCGAAAAGGGCTTCTTTAAATTTTGTAGCCATTTCGAGTGAGGTATCTTGAATTAAGCGGATAAGTCTATGGGCTTTGATTGTATTTGGTGTTCTTTCAATCGCATCAAAATTAAAATCAATACCTTCTTGGATTCCCGTATTATTGATATGACCGTAAACTTGGGCTGCGCCACCAGAGCCGCCAAATTTATTTTCTAGATATGTTTTTCGATCAATTCCATCTGTTGGCATTGTCGGATTAAGCTGAAATGCGCGCCAATGTATGGTGACATCGATTTCAGGTCGCTTTGCTAGAGCTTTTTCTAGCCTTTTCTTTCCAATGTAACACCATGGGCAAATTGGATCGGAAAATATATCAATTTCAATTTTCATTTGCAGTGAATCCTATGATTTACTTTAGCTTGAATTTATATAACCCAAATTTCACCCATACCTATATCAAAATTAAGTGATGATGAAGGAGGGTTCTATTATTGATTTTAAAAGATGGAATCTCTTGTTCTATTCAAGAAATCTTCTGAGCTACTATCATTGCTATAATCACAAACACCAAGATCAACCCAAACGTTGATGGCTTCCATAATTTCTGCGGTTAGATGGAATTCAGAATGATGCAAGATCCCTGTAATTCTGTTAGCGACCATAGATGCAAGATCTTTTGGTGTATCAGGCAAGGCTACTGCAAATTCATATGGGTCGACGCGGGCTGTTAAATCTTCAATGCGCAGCAAGCCTTGTATCCAATCAGCCATTTGTTGCATTAACATGTCGCATGCCTCTTGGCCAAATCGGTCTAAAACATCTGGCGCATTTCTAATGGCAAAAACTGCTAAGCTCAATTCCCCTTTGCGAGAAGCCGTATCAGAAATCATACGTGTTAAATGCTTATCAAAGAAATCTTTAGAATAAACACCGAATAATTGATCTGATGTTTCTTCCGTTTGTGTTGCCATGATAGGGTCACGCATGCTCCATTTTGCACGCTGACCATGGACAAGCATTTTACAGTGGGTTGCAACAAGGTGGTAGTCATCAGTACCAGCCATAACAATAGTAGCACCAGCACGATATGCTTCACCTTCATCTGCCAGAAGGCCTTCAGAAGGTAACATAATCACTGGCATATTAAATTGCCGTGGATTGTTGCGTAAATGGCTGCACATATAAAGTGCTTGTTCTTTTGACAGCTCATCATCAACTAAGATGATGCAAGCATCAAAACGTTCCGCATCAAGGCGATCAGCGGAACGGTAGAAATCTTTTTCAGTATCTGTAACAAGATCAAAAGTAGATAATGTATCTTGAATTGTTTGAACTTTATTGTCAGATGATGAAATAATAAGGACTTGGCTTGGTTTACCATCAAAGCGGTCATGATCCCAAGGGGAAATATTTACACCAAATTCAGCTGCTGTTTCTGTGCGGCGTTGCAATTCATTTTGCATTGTAGATAAGCGAGTGAGTAAATTAATACGACGATTAAGTAAGGAATCATGCGGAATGCCCTCAACCATATCTTGAACATCAGCATCAAGGGCTTGAATTCTAAACTCTTCACTAGAATCGCAGTTAAATAGCATGATTGGAAGAGGGCGAGGGGCGTGTACATTCTTAGCTTGCTTAGCAGCAGAGGCTTGTTCTATGCCATCTAGTTGACCCAATATAACAGCATCAGGGGGGGTGTCTTTTATAAGCTTTAAGAAATCTGTAAGATTAGCCGCTTTTGTAATTTCATATCCAACTGCGGATAATTTAGCAGATAACCGAAGCGTAGTTGTATCGTCTTTATCGCCAATCAAAACTCGTGCTTTTTGAGTCATTCCTTAACCCCTTATGCTGAGACTTCAGCAGATCATAACTTTAATAATCCATATATTGTATATCCTTTCCCACTAGGGGCAATAAGAATCGACTTTTTTCAAGCAATCTTCACTGCTTACCTAAACTTAATTTACAAAATCGTATAAAATAAACTCTTATTGGTAGACAATATTGATAGATTCCATAATAACAGTTTAGGAATATTTATATAAATATATTTTGGGAGTTAATTATGATTATTGATCATCGTACATATACAGTTCATCCACATTTATTTGGTGATTTTTTAAAAATTTATGAAGAAATGGGTTTTGGACTTCAGCAAAAATATCTAGGTAATCTTGTTGGTTGGTACACTTCAATGGATATAGGTGATTTGCATCAAGTTATTCACCTTTGGGGGTATAAAGATATTACGGATCGTGCTGAACGCCGTGCAAAATTAGCAGCCGACCCTGCATGGGGTGAATATTTAAAAGCCGGTTTGCCTTGTTTACAAAAAATGGAAAATAAAATCATTTCTCCTGCCCCGTTTTATAAACCTGAATTTGAACTAAAGGCTTAATGATATTAAGTTATCGAAACTTGTGTTTAATTGGGTGAATACATATGTTTTTCGGCCAATTAAACTATAAATTTTGTAAATTATTATAAAAAGAATAAGTTTTAGCTTTTCTTACTCTTGCTTTTTTTTACAAATTGCCTCATACCATCGGCGGTTTGCAGGGAAATA
>CBFCZA010000104.1:0-8992 GCA_965602285.1 uncultured Curvivirga sp.
TCTTCTGCACCGGGGCCTGCGCCAATGAAATGTACAGTCATGGGGATATTTCATTTTCTTAATCCGTCATCTTTTTGGCATAGCCACGTGGGGTATAAACAAAGATTTTACCACCCCGTTCCACAAAACGTGTTTCGGAATTCCCAACCATGACAAGGGTCAACATATCGACGACTTCTGGATCGAAATCTATCAAGGGAACAACATTCACTGTTTCATCGGGACGCCCTAGATTACGTGCTATAACCACAGGCGTGCTGTCAGGGCGATGTTTCAGAAGGATTTCTTTTGCTTCTGGTAGCAATGTACGGCGGCGTAAACTTTGTGGGTTATAGAAGGAAATAACAAAGTCACCTTCACCTGCGGCATTTAAACGTTTCAAAATATGTTCACGTGGGGTGAGGAGGTCTGAAAGGCTGATCGTACAGAAATCATGATTGATAGGTGCGCCAATACGCGCAGCTGCTGCTTGAAAGGCAGAAATGCCGGGAACAACCGTTATATCAACGCCATTCCATGCACGATCATCTGCACGATCAACCAATTCAAAAACCAAGGTTGCTAAGGCGTAAATACCGGGGTCCCCTGAACAAACCAAGGCAACAGATTTACCTTCTGCGGCAAGTTCGATGGCGCGTCTTGCACGGGCTTCTTCTTCACCTAATTCGGATTGATGTGTAGGTTTTCCGGCAATTAAGTCATCACAAAGATCTAGATAAAGTTGGTAGCCAACAATTTCTTCTGCTTCTTGTAGGGCATGAACAGCTTCTGCTGTACGCCAAGCTTCAACACCCGGGCCGATGCCCACTACAAATAAACGCCCAGCGTTGCGGCCTTTATCCATTATATTCATTCCTTTGTTATTTTTGGCGATTGCCATTGTGTGTTTAGGATCTTTTTGTTTTGGTAAAATCAGGGTTCCGCCTTCACCTGCAAGGGAAAGGGCAGATCCTTCTGCGACCCCGTAACATCCTGTTTCTTTAAAAACGATGTCAGACGGGTTCGGCAGTTTATCTTTATATATATTTAGCTCTTCTGCGGTGAAGACTTTGAAGGGTATATCCAATGCGTCAGACAGACCACGCATGGCTGTTTCATCAACTTTAATGTCGATACTACCAATGGCAACAAGGCTTTCTTGGGAAAGGCCAGCGTTTTCCATTTCAAGTTTTACATGAGAAATCAAACCTTCAACAGGCGCATTTCTTTCGCATCCAACACCCAAGGTTAATACGGGGGGATGTATGACCAAAGTATGGTCATCTACCTGTCCGGCCTTGTCTGTAATCAACACCCGAAAGTCACCATGATCAGAAAAATGGTGCGCGGGAGGCCAGCTTTCATCGCCAGCTTCTATCTCTAGTTTCACCGGCTCATTAGCAAGAAGGGCCGCAGTTACAGACTTCATGAGAGCAGGATTTTCGATTTTCCATGCCTTAGGCGGCTCATCAAGGGAGAAGTTAAAACGAACATCTCCTGCTGTGGTGATTGCTGCTTGAAGGCCTGATATTTTATCTGCAAGCGTGCGAGCCATTTGATTGGCCCCATGATGTCCACCTATCAATGGAATGATAAATGTCCCATCTTCAGACAAAGATAAAAGTGCGGGATCATCCCGTTTGTTTTCCAAAATAGGGCTAACAGCACGGATTAAAATACCAGAGGCACAAATACCGATGATGGATTGTTTGTTCTTGAAAACCTGTTGGATATGGTTGGTGGTATCGTTGAATTGAACATCAACAGACCCCTTAACACGTTTCTTTAATCCATGAATTTCTGCATTGTCCATCCCAAGTGCATTACGCACTTCTTCTGCTAGTGAAAGGGCACTTTCAGTTAGGATCAAAATGACAAAGGGGCGGGGGGATGTCATTTCCATGCATCTCCGCGTTTATGGATTAAGATCATAGAAAAATAGGGTGCTTTTTCCAAAGTGATTTCGGACAAAGGTGCAACGATTTGATTATCCATGGTCGCATGGCTGATGTAGCGGGCTTGATCGGTTAGGCCTAATTCCTCTAAAACCTTGCGGATTTTTGGAAGATGTCGGCCAACTTTCATGATGGCGGCTGCTTCTGTTTTTTCTAACCTGCGTTTTAGAAGGTCTTCTTCAATCGGCCCTGGTAGAATGGTCATAACATCGTTACGACTTGCTAACGGTGCGCCAATCGCTGCCGCTGTCGCCATAAGGGACGATACCCCCGGTACCACTTGTACAGGGTAATCTTCGGATAAACGGCCAAATAAATACATGAAGGACCCATAAAAGAAGGGGTCACCTTCACATAAAACAGCCACATCCTTACCTGCATCAAGATGTTCTGCTATTTCTATAGCTGCCTTGTCATAGACATTTTGCGCTGGAAACCGTTCTACTTCCATGGGCATGCGAATGGCAATTTCAATATGATGGCCATCAAGATGTGGGGCCGCAATGGAACGGGCAAGGCTGTCGCCTTCCATCAATGCGGGCCATGCTAAAACATCTACTTCATTGATGATACGCAAGGCTTTCAAGGTGATAAGTTCAGGGTCGCCGGGGCCAACACCAACCCCATAAAGAGTGCCTGTTCTTTGTTTTAGGTCTGTCATTTTCTAATGCTTTACTACTGAATATTGGGTGACTTGCATGAAAGGTTTCCACCCATGATGTGGGCCAACTTTTACAAGACGTGATACGGATTGTCGGAACATATCACCGCCCCATTTGTCCCACATCTCTTGCAATTTACCTTCCCCTTGCAAGGTGACGGCATTTGCAACTAAACGGCCCCCTATGGGAAGGGCATCATAGCAGGTTTCCGCAAGACCCTTGCTGGTTAATCCTCCGCCTATGAAAATAGCATCAGGTTGCTTTAGGTTTGTGAGGGTTTCTGGTGCACGACCTTCGATAATTTTAAGCGTTGGTGTGCCAAGGTTAAGGGCGTTATCTGCCATGAGACCTAGTCGTTCAGGATGATCTTCAATGGCAATCGCTTTTCCACCTGCACGCATCCATTCTATAGCAATAGAACCGCATCCGGCTCCAACATCCCAGAGAAGCTCTCCTGCTTGCGGTGCTAAAAGTGCCAAAGTTGCCGCACGAACTTCGCGCTTGGTCATCATCCCATCATGGGCGTATGCATCGTCTGGAAGGCCAGCTAGTTTTGAAATTTGTAAAACACCAGCATCCGCCACGCATTCGATACATATAACATTTAAATCAGCGCAGCTTGTATCACCCCAATCTTGGGCCAATGCGGTACTATGAATTTCTTCTGGGCCACCCATGTGGGAAAGTACAGTTATTTTGCTTTGCCCATAACCTTTTTGAACAAGAAGTTCCGCGACTTGCGAGGGTGTTGTTCCATTTGCAGATAAGGCGATAAGTTTAACATTATTTCGAAGGTGTAATAATGTAGTTTCTAAGGCGCGCCCATGTAGGGTTAAGCATTCTGTGTAAGCATCGCTTAACGCCCAACCCATTCTTGATGCAGCAAGGGAAAATGCGCCGATACTAGGCACTATTTGTAGGTTTTCATAACCAAAATGCTTCCCCAATGTGACACCAATACCATAGGACATTGGATCCCCTGTGGCCAAAACGGCAACCTGTTGTCCTTTAAGTTTTTCAATGTCGATCAATGTATCTTTTAACGGGGATTTCCAACGGATTTGTTTAGTGGAATTATCACCAAGCATGGCAAGGTGGCGTTCCCCACCGATCACCACATCAACACCCGTAAGTAATTTCCACGCAGCAGAAGAAAGACCATCAAGCCCATCCTCTCCAATACCAATCACGTTGATCCAAGGCCCATCTATTTGGGAAGTTTCGCTCATTCCTCATTCTCCGCAGCCAAAGCATTAACGGCAGCGGCAGCCATAGCACTGCCTCCAAACCGACCACGTAAAGTTACATAAGGAATGTCGCCTGCATGCTTAATGAGGGCTTCTTTAGATTCTGCCGCTCCAATAAAACCCACTGGAAACCCAAGAATAGCCGCAGGTTTAGGCCAGCCATTCGCTATTTTTTCTAGTAAATAGAACAGTGTGGTAGGCGCATTGCCAATGGCGACAACTGCCCCTTCAATCCATGGTTCCCATAATTCAACGGCGGCGGCTGAACGGGTATTTCCAATTCGCTGTGCCATGCCGGGAACACCGTTCATGTTTAAGGTGCAAATAACGCTATTATCTGCAGGCAATCGTCTCCTTATGATGCCATGGGTGACCATTTCAGCATCGCAAAGAATAGGCACGCCTGATTTTAACGCCTCTGTTGCCTTTGAAATGTCCCCACCCCATGCAATGTCTGTCACAAGATCAGGGTTGGCCGCCGCATGCACCACACGCAAAGCGACACCATGGACTTCCTCAGGCAAGCCGGACAGATCTGTTTCTGCCCGTATTGCCTTGAAAGATGCCGCATAGATTGCCATTGGGTCACGGATATAATCAAACATAGATTATCACTCTCTTGCGCAGAAAATTAGCCTTTATAACCATCTTTTAAGGTGACAGGGCCTAGCGGATGATCCGCATGCGGGTATGGGTGATGATGGTGGTCATGATCCCCGTGATCGTGTGAATGCCCATGGTCATGGCTGTGATCGTGTGTGTGATCATGATCGTGAGAAGCTTCCGCGTCTCCCGTGCCAATACCTTCTACATGATGATGATGACTTTCTTGAGCCAAGCCAACTTCTGCTTCAAAGCCTAATACTTGTTCGCGATATTTGCACATCTGACAATTCATCAGGTTTGATCCATCAAGGATTTCCCAAACGCGTTCTGCAAAAGTATCCATGACCTTTGGATGGTCGTTCAGATAGCCAACCTTTACAAATTCCACATCAGGATGACGCGCGGCGACAGTATCTACATTGTCATAGATGCGATCAACCAGAATACCTGTGAATAAGAAATACGGGAAAACAAGAATACGTTTGTACCCAAGCTTCACATAATGTTCTAAACCAGCTTCGACGAGAGGGAATGTGACACCTGAATAACAAGTTTCTGCCCAGCCAAAGCCCATGCCTTCCCACAGCATGCGGGTGACTTTGGTTGCATTTGAATTGGCATCAGGATCACTTGCCCCACGTCCAACAACAACAAGCATGCTGTCATGTCGAGAGATGGAATCGTCTAATTTATTCCATGTTTCATCAATGCGATCGCCAGCGGCTTGTAACATTTTAATATCAATGCCCAGTTCGCGGCCGTATTTGATTTCGGCGCCACTGTTTTGTGCCTGATAAGTGTTTAATACGGATGGGATGTCGTTTTTTGCATGTCCTGCGGCGAATAGCATGCCGGGAATAGCTAAAATCAACTCGCAGCCTTGTGCAATGAGATTATCAAGGCCTGTACGAATAATAGGCGTAGCAAATTCGAGGAAGCCGTAATCGACAGGAATATGATTCCAGCGTTCTTTAAGCTGTTCTGAAACTTGCTTGAATTGCGTAACCGCGTTCACATCGCGGCTGCCATGGCCACAAACCATGATGCCGATTTTACGGCCGTCTGCTGCATGTGTTGGGATCGTTAAAGTCTGTGCCGAAGCGGCGTTCTGATTAGACATTTTGCCCCGTCCTTTCTGGGTTCTCATAGATCGTATTTAGTATCAGTTACAGGCGATAGATTTGCCCCGATCTGCCTAACGGGTGCGCATGGCAATTCTATAACATGCCTTATCCAACCCTGTCAGCTAAAACCCGCCAATTGTTTATATTTATGCGACGCAGAAAGAGTTTTTAAATTTATGGTTGAAAATAGAACTATTTAACCTTTATATTCATCTTAAAATAGAGAATTCAAGGGGGTATCATGTTGCGGTCCATTTTATTATGTTTGTTTTCCGTAGTATTTCTACTGGGCTGTCAAACAACCGCCACTGAAGTTGCGCCAAAATTAACCAGTATTGAGGAGTATTTAAAAATACCCCTTGGTCAGAAAAAATGGAAAGTTTTGGTTCTTGGTGAATCTAGAGGAGGCGAGAAGGCTATTTATGCCCATAGCGATCAAGATATCTCTAAACTTATTCCTTCCCTTATTAAGAAGTGTTTTCAATTTCATACAGGAAATACTCCGACAAGTAGTGATTGTCGTGTTGCCTATTTAGGCAATGATAAAGTTGTCCATGCCCAATGGCGACCTTTTAGAAATATTTTAGCAGCCTTTATAGATCGTCCATATAAAAGCCTTATGAATAAAGATGTTTGTGACGCTTTTTTTAAACCTGATTTTAAACTAAAAGATAAAATCCTATTTGAGATAAAAATGCGTTACATAAAATGTAGCCTTTATGGGAAGTCTGACTATTCAAAGGTCAAGATTGCTGACGACGATTTATGTTTTTTAGCTGCACCACATAAGAATGATTTTCGCGAAGAAAGAATGCAGGAATATAAAGAGGCTGCATATGAACGTGGTTTGAACTGTGGAATGGACAAGAAGGATTCAAGTTACTTCGCATGGAGTTCAAAAAATTATGAAATGAAGACGGCATCCGCAGATATCGCTATCATCATCGGGAATCAGGATTACAAAAGCAATGGCAAAGATATCCCTAATGTGCCGCCCGCCAAGAATGATGCCCAAGCATTCTATAAATTTGCTCAATCGCATTTGGGTATTGAAAAAGGAAATATCATTTTCTTAAAAAATGCGACAACATCCGCATTCGAACGTACCTTTGGTAATGATCGTTCTTACAAAGGTGATGCTTATAACTGGGTGAAAAAGGGTAAGTCGAATCTTTATGTTTATTATGCGGGACATGGTGCGCCGGGTGAAGATGGTTCTGCCTATTTGATACCAAGTGATGCCACTGCCAGTACCATCGATTTAAATGGATATCCTATTGAAACCCTCTATAAAAACTTAAGTATGATCCCTTCTAAATCAACAACTGTTATTTTAGAATCTTGTTTCTCTGGGAATAGTGCATCAGGTAGCGTGATTACCAATGCATCCCCTGTTTATATGAAGGCAAAATATACGCGCATTCCTTCTAATTTAAATGTCATTTCTGCGGGTTCCGCTAATCAATTAGCCTCTTGGACCAAAGACAAGCGCCATGGTTTATTCACATATCATTATTTAAAAGGCATGCGCGGTGAGGCCGATGGGCCGGATTATGGAAATGGGGATGGTACGGTCGATAACCATGAATTAAAATATTACCTAGAAGACACGGTTACCTATTACGCAAAACGTCATTATGGTCGAAGCCAGAACGTTCAAATCACCTTAGCTGATTAGCTTATGATCACTCCCCTTTTGGGGCATGCTTGGCAAGAATCCGTTGGAGAGTGCGACGGTGCATTTGTAGACGACGTGCCGTTTCGGAAACGTTACGATCGCATTGTTCGTAAACCCGTTGTATATGTTCCCAGCGTGCCCGATCTGCGGTCATGGGGTTGTCTGGTGGTTCCGGCAGGCTTTGTTCTTCTGTGGTGAGAAGGGCCGAGGTGATTTGATCTGCATCTGCGGGTTTTGATAAGTAATCCACAGCACCGGCCTTAACCGCACTGACGGCTGTGGCGATATTTCCATATCCTGTCAGCATGACAATACGAGTATCTGCGCGGGCTTCTGATAGGGCTTCTACTACTTGTAGCCCGTTGCCATCTTGAAGGCGTAAATCCATCACTGCAAACGCAGGAGGGTTTGTGGCAATAACTTTATGTCCTTCTTCTATAGAGGTTGCTGTGACAACATCAAACCCTCGTTTCTCCATTGCCCGAGCAAGACGTTGTAGCAAAGTCGTATCGTCATCCATGATGAGGAGACTTTTATCATCAAGATGGGAAACTGGAGAACTTGTGTTAGGCATTTGATTCATCATTATTTACTGTGCTTGTAACTGACTTGTCAGAGTTTGGGAGGTCCAAAGTGATAGAAATTTCTGCCCCTGTTATATCTTTCCTATTCCCAATTCTCAAGTGACCTCCAATACGCTGCAATAGGTTTTGTGCAATGAAAAGACCTAGTCCCATATGTCCATCAACACCTGTACGTGTGGAGATATAAGGCTCTCCTATACGCTCTAATAGCTGTGAAGGGAAGCCCGGCCCATCGTCGCGGATGATTATTTGATAGGTTTTGTCATTCCATAACAAAGATACATCAACAGATGATTTTGCAAATTGTCCTGCATTACTGAACAAATTTCCAAGCCCCTGCAGAATCTCAGGTTTTGGATATAAAATAGGTTCAAGGTTGGTGGTCGCATCATCCACTTCAATATTGGCCGTTATATGATCGGGAAGGTGACCTTCCATCGCCAATTCAATGAGGTCGGTTAAAGGAATCTTTTCATAAGTTTCTCCACCTAAATGACTGGGTTCTTGTGCCAGCTGAGAGAGAATATCACGACATCGTAACGATTCCGTATAGAGCAGTTCTACATCATCACGATACGGACTATCTTTAGGCAAGTCGTTCATTAATTCTTTGGTCACGACCGCGATTGTGGCTAATGGAGAGCCTAGTTCATGGGCTGCGGCTGCGGCTAATCCACCAAGAGCGGACATATTTTGCTCTCTTACTAAGTTCGTTTCTGTCTGTTGCAGGGCCTCACTTGTATGGCGGGCTTCTTCGGTTAAGGACCATAGATAAACCGCCATCAATAGGGTTGCTACGATAAGGGCTGTCCAAAGACCGCTTAGATATAATACTGAAATCCGACCTGTGTGGATGTCCATCAAGCTGCCTTGCCATGGTAATGGTTCATGATAAAACGCAAGGAAAGTCGCACTGAACAGGGCTAGCACCGTGAGCATCGTTGTCGCACTTCGTGACAGTAATGTTGCTGAAATCGTAACTGGCACTAGAATTGTTAGAGTGAAAGGATTCTCTAATCCACCAGTGAAATAAAACATGGCGGTAAGTTGCAGCATATCAAAGGCCAAAATGCGTGCGGTATGGTAGTTTGACATCCTATTGCGTTGGGATGTGGATATCGCCATGAACAGGTTGGATAGGGCAAGCACGCCCGTCA
>CBFCZA010000105.1:0-8951 GCA_965602285.1 uncultured Curvivirga sp.
TCTGCCACATTGAAAGACGCGATGAACGAAGGTTTGCGTGATTGGGTTGCCCATGTGGAAGATACTTTCTACATCATTGGCACTGTTGCAGGTCCGCATCCATATCCAGAAATGGTGCGAAACTTCCAACGTATCATTGGGGATGAAACCAAAGAGCAAATTTTAGAAGCAGAAGGTCGTCTTCCTGATGTTGTGACCGCATGTGTCGGGGGCGGTTCAAATGCTATGGGGCTATTCTTCCCGTTCGTGGATGATCCAGAGGTACGCATTGTTGGTGTCGAGGCAGCAGGGCATGGGGTTGATACGGATAAACATGCTGCATCGATTTCTGGTGGGCGTCCGGGTGTTCTTCATGGAAACCGCACTTATCTTTTACAAGACGAAGATGGGCAAATTACAGAAGCGCATTCAATTTCTGCTGGTCTGGATTATCCGGGTATTGGGCCAGAACATGCATGGTTCGCAGATGTGGGACGTGCGGAATATGTTTCTGCTAAAGATGATGAAGCCCTAGAGGCCTTTCAATTCCTAACAAGGTTAGAGGGTATTATCCCAGCGTTGGAATCTTCCCATGCGCTAGCCTATGTGATGAAATTAGCCCCAACCATGAAGAAAGATCAGATCATTGTGATGTGCCTTTCTGGACGTGGGGATAAAGATGTTAATCAAGTCGCAGAAATGCTTGGGGTGAAATTATAATGTCAGATATGGTAAAAGCAGCGGATTCAGGCCGCATCAAGGCAACTTTCGATGGTTTAAAAGCTGAGGGCCGTGGCGGCCTTGTTAGTTTTGTCACGGCTGGCGATCCAACCATGGATGTCTCTCTGGAAATCTTAAAAGGATTACCAGATGCAGGTGTTGATATCATCGAGATCGGCATGCCTTTCACAGATCCTATGGCGGATGGTCCCGCTATTCAAGCCGCTGGTTTACGGGCATTAGCCCATGGTCAAAACTTGCCAAAAACATTAGATTTAGTAAGGGCGTTCCGTGAAGGAAACGATAAAACACCCATCGTTTTAATGGGCTATTATAACCCGATTTATTCTTATGGGGTAGATCGGTTCTTGGCCGATGCAAAATCCGCAGGTGTTGACGGTCTCATCGTAGTGGATTTGCCACCAGAAGAAGATGAAGAACTTTGTATTCCTGCAATGCAGGCTGGCTTGAACTTTATTCGCCTTGCTACACCAACAACTGTTGGACGCCGGATGGATACAGTATTGAATGAAAATACCAGTGGGTTTGTTTATTATGTTTCTGTTCTTGGTATTACAGGTACAGTGTCCGCCGCAGAAACAGCCATTGATGAGGCTGTAAGCCGATTAAAGGCCCATACAGATCTTCCAATTGTTGTTGGGTTTGGTATTAAAACATCTGAAAATGTGAAGTCTGTGGCTTCTATTGCGGATGCTGCGGTAGTGGGGTCAGCAATTGTTGATCAGATTAAAGCTAATCTAGATGAAAATGATATACCAAAAGAAGGTTGTGCAAAGGCTGTTTTGGATTATGTACGCGAGCTTTCTAGCGGTTTAAAATAATCACTGTTATATCGAATTATTTTCTAATATACGGATGAAATAAGAGGCATTTTTCGTCAGGGGCCTTGTTTTCTGGCGGTGAAAGTGTATCTAAAGGTTATAGTTCATTTGCATTCTTTGTGATGCATATAGAAAAGATATAATTGATCCTTATATACAATGTATAACAAGGGTGTATGAAAAGGGTATATTCATGAACTGGCTAACAAGTTTTGTTCGACCAAAAATCAAGGCACTTGTCACAGGCAAGGCCGATGTTCCTGATAATATGTGGCATAAATGTCCCGGCTGTGGGCAGATGTTATTTCATCGTGATTTAGAAGCGAACTTGCATGTCTGTACGCATTGTGACCACCACATGCGCCTGCCTGTCCTAAAACGCTTGGCTAGTTTATTCGATGATGGAAATTATACCCGCGTTGAATTGCCAAAGGTTCCTGTCGATCCTTTGAAATTCCGTGATCGTAAACGCTATACGGATCGTTTAAAAGAAGCACGTGCTAAAACCGGTGAAGAAGACGCGATCGTTGTGGGACACGGTCAGTTGGCTGGCGTTGATACTGTGATTGCAGCTTTCAATTTTAACTTCATGGGCGGTTCTATGGGAACTGCTGTGGGGGAAGGTATTGTTGTGGCAGCGCATCTTGCGGTTCAACAAAAGGCACCTTTAATTGTGATCCCTGCATCTGGTGGTGCACGGATGCAAGAATCTATTTTATCATTGATGCAAATGCCACGCACGACCGTTGCTATACAGCAACTACATGAAGCAGGCTTACCATACATCGTTTTATTAACCGACCCTACAACAGGTGGTGTTTCTGCAAGTTTCGCCATGTTGGGCGATATTCATATTGCTGAACCGGGTTGTATGATTGGTTTTGCGGGACGTCGTGTGATTGAACAAACCGTACGTGAGGTTCTTCCAGAAGGCTTCCAAACAGCAGAATATCTATATGACCATGGTATGGTTGATATGGTGACAAATCGTTTAGATTTAAAACAAACCATGGGTAATATTGTTAATTTACTGATGGTGCCTAAGGTTTCTGATAATGTGGAACCATTGACCCGTGCTGCCATTGCGGAACATTTGGAAAAATCCGAGGAAGAGGTTTCTACGGAAGCTGTAGAACAACCCATTCCAGATGATCCAAAGCCAAAACCAAAGCCGGTTAAAGAATAAAATTTCAGAGGCGACGAGATAGCGTCGTTTCGAGAAAAGTTTATAAAAGGCTGCCTGCTATGATGTAGGCGGCCTTTTTAATGAAAATAACAAATGATGAGTGAAGAATAATGGCTGGACGTCAAAGTGATGTAATTTTATCTCGTTTATTGAGTTTACACCCAAAGGTGATCGATCTTGGGTTGGATAGAACTCTGGATATGTTAAGGCGCCTTGGAAATCCACAGGATAGTTTACCTCCCGTTGTCCATTTAGCTGGTACCAATGGCAAGGGGTCCACTCAAGCCATGTTGCGTGCGATTTTGGAGGCGGCAGGTTATAAAGTACATGCTTATACCTCTCCTCATTTAGTGAAATTTCACGAACGTATTCGTCTGGCAGGAGAGCTCATTTCAGAAGAGGCCTGAATGGCCTTATTGGAAGAATGTGAAGTTCTTAATGAAGGGGAGCCTATTACATTTTTTGAAATGACCACGGCGGCTGCATTTAAGGCGTTTGCAGATACACCTGCGGATATTGTTCTACTAGAAACAGGTTTAGGCGGCAGGTTGGATAGTACGAATGTGGTTGAAAACCCTGCGGTCACAATTTTGACTCCTATTTCTGTGGATCATACGCAATTTTTGGGAACAACTATTTCTGCTATTTCTGCGGAAAAGGCAGCCATTCAAAAATCATCAGCAATATCTATTGTGGGCCCGCAACCTGATGATGCGATGGAAAAAATAGAAGAGGTAGCACGCGATAAATCTGTTCAGATGTCTAGGTTTGGTGCGGAGTGGTCTATTTCTGATACGGGGACATGGTTACATTTCATAAGCCCGACCGCGACATTAGATTTACCTTACCCGAACTTACCCGGTGAACATCAAATCACCAATGCAGGACAAGCAGTTGCAGCCATCCTTGCGCTACGTGATCAAGGATTTGATGTTCCTGATGAGGCCATTGTGAAGGGCCTTGTCACAATAGAATGGCCAGCACGCCTTCAAAAACTTTCACAAGGTCCCATTCTGGACAGTTTGGGAAGTGATTATGAGGTTTGGCTTGATGGGGGGCATAATGCGGCGGCTGGTGAGACTTTAGCCACAATGGCGACAAAGTGGAAAGAACAAGATGATCGCCCTCTTTATGTGATTTTTGGTATGCTAAATACAAAGGCGGCAGGGGATTTCTTGAAACCTATATCCCCTTTTGTATCGAAGGCTTTTTCGTTAGCTATTCCGGGCGAAGAAAACAGCCTAACGGCTATTGAAGCCCAAGAATTTGCAGTGGGTGAAAATATTGACTGTCAGGCAGTATCTTCGGTGGAAGAGGCGTTAGGGCAATTACCCAAAGGTGAAGATGCGCGGTTACTAATTTGTGGATCTTTGTATTTTGCAGGTATTATTTTGGCTGATAACAGTTAAACTTTAAATCCAAAGTAGGCATTAAAAAAACCCTCGACCATTTAAGGTACGAGGGTTTTTTAATAATACTGCAAAACAGTTGATTATTTAGCGCGTTCTACTGCTTCTAAAATCAAACGGTTTGCTTCAGCAGCCGGTGCAAAATCTTTCAATTTTACCCATTTACCTTTTTCAAGATCTTTATAATGTTCGAAGAAATGACGAACTTGGTTTAAAAGATGCTCTGGTAAGTCATGAATATCATTCACATGATTATACATAGGTGTCATTTTCGCATGTGGAACAGCAATGATTTTTTCATCTTGGCCTGCTTCGTCTTCCATGATCAAAACGCCAACTGGACGTGAACGGATTACGCAACCTGGTTCCAATGGATATTCACCAACAACCAATACATCAGCTGGATCGCCATCATCAGACAAAGTGCCTGGTACGAAACCATAGTTACATGGGTAATACATAGGAGTTGCAATGAAGCGATCTACGAATACTGCACCGGACTCTTTGTCCAATTCGTATTTTACAGGCACGCCTGTAGGAACTTCGATAACAACGTTGATATCTTCTGGTGGATTTTCACCAGCGGGGATTTTTGAAAGATCCATGGAAAAACACTCTTTACAGGTTTCAGGTTAGATAATTTAGCTCATATGATATGAACCATACTTAAAATTTGCACATCTTATAACCCTATTATTCAGAAACCTCAACCATGCATAATATTAGATAAATTTTGGGGTACTTATTTCTTTTGAATTAGAAGAATAAGGCCGATAACAGGGATGCCAATGATCGCAGTACCAACGAAGAAAGTTACATAATTTGTTGCATCAATAACGCTACCAGAGAAGCCCCCAATGAATTTTGGCAGCAACACCATGATGGAACTATATAGGGCATATTGGCTGGCACTGAATTGTTTATTCACAAGGCTGGATAGATAGGCAATGAAGGCAGAAGTTGCGATGCCTGCACTTAAATTATCAGCAGAAATAATCATGGCTAATGTTGTTAGATCGTTACTTTGGACATAGGCCATATAGGCGAAAAGTAAGTTTGATCCTGCAGATAATATGGCGCCTAACATCAAAATTTTCATCACCCCATAACGGCGAATGAAAAGCCCACCAAGGAATGTACCACCGATGGTCACAAGCAAGCCAAAAACTTTAGAGAAACGCCCAATTTCCTGTTTTTCAAAACCAAGGTCTGTATAAAAAACATTGGCCATTACCCCCATGACAATATCACTGATACGGTAGGTTGCGATCAGAAGTAAAATCAATATAGCTGTTTTACGATAGCGTTGAATGAAATCAATAATAGGCCAAATGAATTTATAAAAAATCCAGAAGAAAGGCTTCAATAATGGATTTGAAAGTTGGTTCGCTTTATGTTGAATTTGTGAAAGCCAAGGGTCTGTTTCGCCATCCTTCGGCTTTTCAGGTTCGCGAATAACCAAAGTCGTGATAATGCCAACGATCATAGAAAGAGCCATACATATATAGGCCCATTTCCAAGCTTCATAATTATAACCCTCTATCGTATCTAATAATCCTGCGATTTCTAAGGCACCGGCACCTGCCATGATCATACCGATGCGATAGCCTGCAGTATAAGTAGCGGCCATAGCCCCTTGATAACTACTATCAGCTCGTTCAATACGATAGGCATCAATGACGATGTCTTGTGTGGCGCCAGCAAAGGCAAGGGCCGCCGCCAAAAGGGCTGTGGTTGTGGCATTTAAAGACGCATCATTAAAGGCGATCCCACAAATAGTTGCAACGACCAAGGCTTGTGAAAGCAAAAGCCAACTGCGCCGCCGCCCCAGGAGGTTGGCAAGGATCGGAATTTTGACAGTATCAATCAGGGGAGCCCAAAGAAATTTAAATCCATAGGCAAGGGCTATCCAGCTGAAATAACCGATTTCAGATCTGCTGATTTCCACTTCACGCAACCATATGGAAAGCGTGCTGAAGACGAGAAGGATAGGAAGGCCACTGGAATAACCCAGAAAGAACATCGTGATGGCAGGGCGACTGAGGTAAACTTTAGAAGCCGTAAGCCAGCCACGCTCATTCGTATCCCCACGTTCATTCGTATCCAGTGTGGACATAGATTAATTTTCCGTTTGAAGGACGCGCTTGGGAAGAAATACAAATAAGAAGGCCATGAATATATAGCCAAACAGAAATCCGATAAGCGTATAAAGGCCACCTTCAATCGAAAGAGGCAGGGCGGGTTTGTAATCTCTGGCGGTGGCTTCGGCTGTTTTTATATCTAAATGAAATATAACTTTGATGAAAATTTCTTGAACTTTGGCATCGTCAAGATCTTTGATGGCGACGTCTACATCATACTGACGGGTTAGCAAATGGGTAAGATGTTCACCTTCTTGTTTTGTCGCAGTATCAGGGTTGCTTGTTAAATGGCGCACATAATTATAGCGGGTCATTTGAACATTTGCAGCACGTTCATCTAAGGCTTGCACTTGGCGGTTCAATTCGTCCAATGTGCCGCCTAAACGTTGGCGATATTGTTGATAAAATTCAGGAAATTGTGACAACATAAGTGCGACAATGATACCTGCAATAATATAAATCCAACCGCGCATAAAGACTAACCCTGTTTTTTAATTTATGTAACTTTGGGCCAGTTTACTACCTGTTTGCTTCATTCAGCAAGATAATTGCATCATATGGCTATAACCCCATATCAGGAATAAATAAAAGGCCCCTAAATCAGCGTATGATTCAGAGGCCTTTTAAAATAACGAATGGTATTAAAAGTTACTTAGTACCAAAAAGGCGATCGCCTGCATCACCTAGACCTGGAAGAATGTAGGCGTGATCGTTTAACCCTTCATCTAAAGAGGCGGTATAGATATGCACATTTGGATAGGATTTTTGGAAAACTTTAATCCCTTCAGGCGCAGCAACTAATGCCATGAAGCGTATGTTATGAACTTCTACACCATGCTTGATCAAAACGTCCATTGCATGCACTGCAGAATTACCAGTGGCAACCATTGGATCGCACAGAATGAAAAGACGTCCACCGGGTTCAGGCAGTTTCACATAATATTCTTCTGGCATTTTGGTTTCAGGATTACGGAACAAGCCTACATGACCTTCCCGTGCGTTTGGTATAAGGTTTCGTAAACCTTCAACCATACCCAAACCAGCCCGTAAAATTGAAATGATTGCTGGTTTACGACCAGATAAGACTGGTGCTTCGAATTCTTGCAGAGGGGTTTCAATAGTTTTTGTCGTCAAAGGAATATGACGCGAAATCTCATATCCCATCAGCATGGAAATTTCGGTTAATAATTGTCGAAATTGGCCGGTTGATGTGGACTTATCACGCATGATGGAGAGTTTATGTTGAACCAAAGGATGGTCTACGACATGTAAATTTTTAAAATCTGGATGGCTGCTCATGAGGATCTCTTTTTTAGCGTTAAACTTCATTAGAAGGGAAGCATATTCTGTTTACTAAAAATATGTTATAATCAAAAATGAACCCGCAAACAATGCCTATAAACTAGATGTAGCGATATAGCTTCTTTATGGGACAAAATCTGGCCGTTGAATTTATTTGCGAATCAGGTCAAGATAACGCTTACAAACCGTTGAATACTCTTATAAAACAGGTCGATTGCCATGAGTGCTGAAGTCAAACATCTACCAAGTGCGATGCGTAAACCCCTTCATGATGGGGCAAATAATTCGGAAGAAAACCTTCGTAAGTCGGAAGAAGCCACAAAACGGCGACAATTATGGCTAACGGTCATTTTGTCCGTTCTATCTGTGGGCTGGCTTGGGTTATCCGCACAATATTTAACTGGTTTCATGGGTTATGACTTATTAACAAGTTTAATGCCCCATGAACTAGCAGGGTTGGTTGCGGGGATATTTACACCGCTAACATTCATTTGGTTTATGGGTTTGTATTTCCGCCGTGGGCAAGGGGTTAAATTACATACAGAAGAATTAAAAAGACAATTGGCTTTATTAACCTACCCTGTTGAAGAAGGGGATGCGCGGGTTCAATCCATCGCAGCCATCTTACGCAAGCAAGCCGCAGAGTTAAGCAAAGTTACAGAGGAAGCTGCGGGAGAAATTGGTGAACTAACGGTTATGTTGGATGAACGCACTGGCGCTTTAAACGGGGCATCGCTAACCGCGCGTGAAGACGCAAGTCAACTTCGTTCTGCATTGTCTAGTCAAACTGAAAAACTGGAAGCTTTGTCTGATCGTATGGATCATCAAAGAAAAGCAATCGAAGACACTGTTGAAAATCAAGTTTTGGCCTTAGATCGTGCCTCTAAAGCTACACAAGATGGTGCTGAAAATATGGGGGCGGCGTTAAAACTTCAAACAGAAGAAGTACTTAGCGCCTCTGATAAGGCAAGCGTACAGGCAGAGAAGGTTGGGACGCAATTCGTTCAGCAAACGAAGGACCTTACGAAAGCTGCGGAAACAGCTTCTGATTCAGCCAAAGATATGACCGTTCTATTTGATCGCAGTACAGACTTCTTAAATCAAGCGACAGAGAATGCAGCGCAACGTAGTAATGACATCGCGCAGAAATTACGCGATGTTGTGAATAGTATGGATCAACGGATGAAAGATTCATTCGAAATCCATAAAGGATCCCTTAATAGCTTTGCAGAGAATGCAGGCGAACGTCTTGATCGTTTGACGCAGGCATTGCGCCAACAAACAGACCTTACCAACGAACAGATTGAAAATGGGTTTGATCGTTTTGACAAAGATGTGAATCGTTTGTTTGAAAATGCAAAACGTGAAGCGC
>CBFCZA010000106.1:0-8921 GCA_965602285.1 uncultured Curvivirga sp.
AAGCTGCGGATAAAGTTAATGAAAGATTATGGCAAACAGAATCCCCAAGTAACTTAGATCGACGACAAGTTATCATTGATGCGTTTTTAACGCTAGAAACTATGGCCCAAGGGCGTTAAAAAGACCCAATATTTAATTTCTATTTTTGAAGAGGACGATGGCAATCATGTCAGCCGGTCAAAATTATTACATCACTACTCCTATTTATTATGTGAACGATAAACCCCATATCGGACATGCTTACACAACATTGGCTTGTGATGTGATGGCCCGTTTTAAAAGAATGGATGGCTTTAACGTTCATTTTTTAACTGGCACTGATGAACATGGTCAAAAAGTAGAACAGTCAGCTGAAAAAGCAGGAATTCATCCTCAAGAATTTACTGATAAGGTAAGCCAAAACTTTCGTGACCTTGTTGAAACGATGAATTTCTCTAATAACGATTTTATTCGCACGACAGAGGAACGTCATAAGGTTTCAACTCAAGCTCTTTGGTCTAAATTGCAAGAATCTGGCGACATTTATCTTGGAGCTTATGCCGGTTGGTATGCCGTACGTGATGAAGCATTCTATACTGAAGCGGAATTAGAAGACGGGCCCAATGGTACAAAGATAGCACCTACAGGTGCTGAAGTTGAATGGGTTGAGGAACCTAGTTACTTCTTTAAACTATCCGCATGGGAAGATAAATTGATGGAGCTTTATGAAAGCCAGCCTGACTTTATCATGCCTAAAAGTCGCAGAAACGAAGTCATGAGTTTTGTTAAAGGTGGCTTACGAGACCTTTCAGTATCAAGAACAACTTTTAACTGGGGCGTTCCTGTTCCCGGTGATGATGAACATATTATGTATGTTTGGCTTGATGCACTAACAAATTACATTACTGCCGTTGGATACCCTGAAGTTGATGATGAGAAGTTTAAAGCTTTCTGGCCTGCTGATCTTCATATGGTTGGAAAAGATATCGTTCGTTTTCATGCTGTTTATTGGCCTGCATTCTTAATGGCTGCTGGTTTGCCTTTACCAAAGCGTGTTTTTGCACATGGTTGGTGGACAAATGAAGGTCAAAAAATTTCAAAATCTGTTGGTAATGTTATCGACCCCAATGAATTGGTTGAAACATTCGGGCTAGATCAAACACGATACTTCCTTATGCGTGAAGTTCCATTTGGAAATGATGGTGATTTTTCTAGAGAAGCAATGATCAGTCGTATGAATACTGATTTAGCAAATGATATTGGTAACTTATGCCAACGTGTTTTAAGTATGGTTTTCAAGAACTGTGACGAACAATTTCCTGAATATGGCGACTTCACAGAAGAAGATCTTGCACTTCAAAAAATGGCAGATGATGCATTAATTAAAGTACGTGAATTGATCGATGTTCAGTCTTTCCATCGTGCGTTAGAAACAATATGGGCTGTTGTTGGTGAATCAAATAGATATGTAGATACTCAGGCACCTTGGGCTTTACGAAAAACAGATATGGATAGAATGAAAACTGTTCTTTATGTTTTGTCAGATACGATCCGTAAACTCGCATTACTAACACGTCCTTTCATGCCAGAATCTAGCGATAAAATGCTTAACCTTTTATGTATTGATGAGAATTCTCGTGATTATTCGTCTTTCAATAATAGTATAAATTCTGGTGTCAAAATTGATAAACCTGTAGGCATTTTCCCACGGTTTGTTGAAGCTGAAACAGATCAATAAATATTGTAGGATAATTTAATGCTTGTAGATAGCCATTGCCATTTGGATTATTTGGAACGTGAAGGCGTTGATCTTGATGAGGTCGTAGCAAGAGCAAATAGAGCAGGGGTTGGTTGTATGGTTACCATATCAACCAAACTCTCTACTTTTAACAAAGTTCTTAATATTGCTGAACGCTATGACTGTGTTTATTGCAGTGTAGGTGTGCATCCACATGAAGCGGAAGAAGAGGGGGCGTCAGCCACTACAGAACGCTTAATAGAACTAGCACAGCATCCAAAGGTCGTTGCCATTGGGGAAACTGGCCTAGATTATTTCTATGAACATAGCCCACGCCAACAACAAATTGATAGTTTTAAAGCCCATATAGCGGCATCACGTGAAACAGGCCTTCCATTAATCGTACATACGCGCAATGCCGATGACGATACAATGCGAATTATGGAAGAAGAAATGATACTTGGATCCTATCCGGGCCTTATACATTGTTTTAGTTCGTCTCAAGAATTAGCTGAAAAATCAGTTGAGTTAGGAATGTCAATTTCCTTGTCTGGAATTGTTACCTTTAAAACGGCAAAAGAAATCAGGGCTACTGTCGATGTTCTTTCCATTGACAATCTTCTTGTTGAAACGGATGCCCCATTTCTTGCACCAGTTCCATTACGTGGGAAACAAAATGAACCTGCTTTTGTCATTCATACTGCAGCAAATGTTGCAGAAATAAAATTGATTTCAAAAGAAGAACTAGCTTTGAAAACGACTAATAATTTTTTCAATTTATTTACTAAGATAAATAAGAAAGATGTAGTTGATCTATGCGCGTAACAGTTCTTGGTAGTGGTTCTTCAAGTGGTGTTCCAGGTATTGGCCTTGGATGGGGCGATTGTGATCCTAATGAACCCAAAAATAAACGCACACGTTCTGGGCTTTTAATCGAAATTGATGACCTAACTATTCTTTTTGATACTTCACCTGATTGTCGTGAACAATTATTAATGGCCGACGTAACCCATATTGATGCTGTTCTATATACTCATGCTCATGCTGACCATTGTCATGGTATTGATGAAATGAGATGGCTTTGTCAGTCTATGAATTCCTCTATACCGATTTATGGTCAAGAGGATTGCCTCAATGAATTACAAGAACGCTTTGCTTATTGTTTCACTTCATTAGATGAAACAGCTCATAATTATTTTTATAAACCTGTCTTAATTCCAAATTCTTTACCTAAACCTTATCAACCATTTAAAATTAAAAACATTGAAATTATTCCTTTTGAACAGGACCATGGGTTTTCTAAAACTCTTGGATTTAGAATTGAAAATTTTGCCTATAGTACTGATGTTGTTCATTTAGACGATACCGCTTTTGGAATTCTTGAAGGCGTAGATACATGGGTCCTTGGTTGTTTACGTCCAACAGAACATCAAACTCATATTCATACAAACCTAGCACTAGAATGGTTTGATAAAATTAATGTTCAAAATGGGTATCTAACTCATATGTCTGTATTTATGGATTATTCTACACTTTGCCATGATTTACCTAAACATATCCGACCAGCCTATGATGGTTTATCTTTTGAAGTATAATTTAATAGTGAATTCACTTTCCATAATATAAATTATACGTTTTAATGAATTTTTATTAAGGTTACAAAGAACATGTCAGAAAAAATATCAAAGCTATTGGATATCATGAAGGATCTAAGAAATCCTGAAACTGGCTGCCCTTGGGATGTTAAGCAAACATTTGAAACAATCGCACCATATACGGTTGAAGAAGCATATGAAGTTTCAGATGCCATTGACCGTAAAGATATGGATGATTTAAAGGATGAATTAGGCGATTTGTTACTACAAGTGGTTTTTCATTCTCAGATAGCTGATGAATCTGGGCTCTTTGATTTTAATGACGTAGTAGATTCAATATCAAATAAAATGATACGACGCCACCCTCATGTCTTTACTGAAAAGACGGAAAAATCGTCCGAAGACGTTAAAGAAACATGGGAAAATATTAAGGCTACAGAAAGAAATTCCAAGAAAGAGAATGTTTCAGCATTAGATGGAATCGCCTTATCCCTTCCCGCTTTATTACGAGCGGAAAAATTAACAAAAAGAGCAGCAAGGGTTAACTTTGATTGGCCTTCTTACAGAGAAGTTTTTGATAAAATCCGTGAAGAAATTGAAGAGCTAGAAGTTGAATTAGATAACAATGCACCAATCGATCGGATAGAAGATGAGTTAGGTGATTTATTATTTTGTATGGCTAATCTTGCACGCCATTTAAAACTAGATCCGGAACAATCACTCAAAAGGGCTAATAATAAATTTTACAATAGATTCAAAGCAGTGGAGTTAAGCTTTAATGAAGAAAATTTAATATTTTCTGAACAAAGTTTAGAGAAAATGGAAAGTCGTTGGCAGGAAATAAAAAAGAAAATTAATGAAAGTTAATCTTGAATTCAATTTAAGTTTAACGCGTAAATATGTAAGTCCCTACCGACCCCTCGAAAATTAACATGGCCAAGATCAGTCCAATTTTCTTGCTGGCAATATGCTTGAAAACTAGAAGATACAACAACGGGAAAACCAACCTCTTTTGTATGATCTTCCATCCTTGCAACCTCGTTTGCCGCGCGACCAATAACAGAGAACTCTAAACGTTCAGGTACGCCAATATTTCCATATAGAACATCACCAATATGAAGCCCTAGGCCACACTCAATATTAGAAATTTTATCTATTGAGGCATTATAAATATTAATTTTATTAAATGCACCTTTTGCTGCAGACATGGCCATACGGCATGCTCTTGCCTCTCCACCAGCACCAAATATAGGGAAAATAGCTAAAACAGCATCGCCAACAAATCTAAGGACTTCACCACCATGATCAAGAACACTCCCGGCAGTGCATTCAAAGTAAGAGTTCAATAGTTTTAAAAATTCTTCAGACCCTAATTCGCTTGCAAGCCTAGTGGATAAACGCATATCGCAATACCAAAGAACAGCGTTTATATGCTCTCCATCTCCCCTTTTAATGCTACCTGAAAGAACCTGATTTGCTGCACTATTTCCTAAATATGCTGACATGACATTTTTATTTGTTTCGTCTCTGATAGCAGACTTTATACCAAGCGCCATTCTTGGCACGACCCTTCTTAATAAATCTAGTTCCTCTGGCAGAAACCCATTTTCCCGATCGCTAGTAAAGCTAGCCATAATACCATTAGATTCATTTATAGCTTTCTCAGTTTCCCCAAATGGTACAAGGGTAGCCCAGTAATCTGTTGCTCCCATATCAACTAAATCTTGGATCATAGGAAAGTCATTAATACCTTCACCTTTGTACATTTTAAAATGGATTTCTAAAGCATTCGTATCCATCATCAATTTTAATGGGCTGGCTTGCCATTGTTCACGGTTTTCAGCACCAAAAACATGGCGGTCGCGATCAATAATACCGCTACCTCTTAACCAAGTCATACTTGTTGATTGGAACATTGGATGCAAAACTTTTGTTGCAACATGTCCTCTGAGAATAGGAAAACCATGTTTACATAAACTCTCACATAGAGTCTCTAGTAAAACTTCCGCGCGATCATTAATAAGAGATTCATTAATGACATCGTCACTGACGATTTGAGCTAAGGCGTTTATATCAATCATGGTTTTCCTTTTAAATATTAATCCTTAGCAAGTAAATGCATTAAGCTGGATGTATCCCAGCGATTTCCTCCACGGGCTTGTACCTGTGCGTAAAATTGATCAATCATAGCGGTTACAGGTAAACGAGCACCATTATTTTTAGCTTCTTGCAAACAAATATCTAAATCTTTACGCATCCAATCAATTGCAAAACCGAAATCAAATTCACCTTTGCACATAGTAGATCCACGGTTTTCCATTTGCCAAGAACCAGCAGCACCTTTTGAAATCACATCAATAACAGCATCCATATCCAAGCCAGCACGATTTCCGAAGTTCATTCCTTCGGCAAGCCCTTGCAATAAGCCTGCAATACAAATTTGATTTACCATTTTAGTGATTTGTCCTGCACCACTTTCGCCCATGCGTTTGCATGATTTAGCAAAGGACATGATGATAGGTTCTGCAGCATTATAAGCAGCCTCATCACCACCACACATGACTGTTAGTACACCATTTTCTGCACCAGCTTGGCCACCAGAAACAGGAGCATCAATGAAGCTAATGCCAAGATCTTTTGCTGTCGCATATAATTCACGTGCAACATCTGCACTAGCTGTTGTGTTATCAATAAGAGTGCTACCTGACTTCATACCTGCAAAAGCACCATCTTCGCCCAACATTACACTACGAAGGTCCTCATCATTGCCAACACAACAAAAAACGAAATCAGCACCTTCTGCAGCTTCGCGTGGTGTATTCGCAGCAGTTCCCGAGAATTCATCCGCCCATTTTTGAGCCTTAGAATTTGTTCGGTTGTACACAGATACTGAATGATTGCCTTTTGTGTTTAAATGTCCAGCCATAGGATAACCCATTAC
This sequence comes from uncultured Curvivirga sp., assembly GCA_965602285.1. Taxonomy (GTDB): domain Bacteria; phylum Pseudomonadota; class Alphaproteobacteria; order UBA8366; family Aestuariispiraceae; genus Curvivirga. The sequence continues at coordinate 6,254 of CBFCZA010000106.1, forward strand.
ACCTAATCCGATGAATGCTACTTTTGCCATTTTTTATAACTCCTAATTTCAATGTTTTATAACTTAAAAAAACCTACTTAAAGGCATCTGAGTTCGCTAATTAAAAAAATAATTATGCAAATTATTCCAGTTCTCTTGGCTAGTGGCACTTAATAAACCATAGCCATAATCAAAAGGTTTTATGTTTTCTTCGTCTATTCTTTTAAGAATTCCACCGGCTTCTTTTAATATGAGGCCGCCAGGGGCAAAATCCCATGGGGCAAGACGATTATATAAAGAGAAATGCCTTTCTCCAAGTGCATGCATAATAAAATCATGTCCGGCACAGCCTAATCGTTTTACAGATTTAAAATCCGATATGGCATTTTTCTTAACCAAATCTCGCTTGGGGCCTTCTTCAATTATATTATAATTAATTTGCCCATTCATAACCGCGAAATCGTTCATATCTTCACAGGTTAAACGTTCATCATTTAAGAAAGCGCCCTCACCTTTTGTGGCGCCAACATTTCGACGTCCAAGCGGGTCGTAAATAGCAGATAAAATACAAACCCCTTTATAATGAAGTGCAACCATAACACAGAAATATTCTCTGCCATGTACAAAGTTATTTGTCCCATCAAGGGGATCCACTAGCCACACCAAGTCTTCATCATAGGCTGATTTTAATAATGATTTGTCTTCTGATACGGCCTCTTCCCCAACGACAACAGAACCGGGTAAAAGGGATGGAAGTATTTCTTCCAACTTTTTTTCCATCTCAATATCAACAATTGTAACGAGGTCCCCTGGAGACTTTTGGCGTTTTTCACTATCTTTAAGTAGATTAAAGCGAGGAAGCATAATTTCTTCTGAAAGTTCGCATAGATACGGGAATATATGATTAGGTGTGATGTTGGATATATTCATCATGTTTCCCTTTGAAGTTTCTTGATTTAGAGGCCAATTATTCTAACGTTCCAACATCAAAAACACACGAATTAATTATTTTAATATAAACATTTATGAACCTCATAGCGGATGTATAAAACTTTAGTACAAGCATAGAGGATTATCAAAAAAGAAACTTTTGGCAAATACCTAGGCAAAGTTCCTTTTGAAAAAGGAAAGTCATAAAATTTAATTTAAAGGATCGTAGGGTGCTGAAGGCTTAGAACCACTTTCAGAAAGATCATCATGTTCTGCATCTATCATATCTGGTGCATATAAAGAATTATATTTACCAATAGCTTCTTGCGAAAATGAGACACGTAATTTTACGATATCTTCATCGTCAATTCGATCAAGAATATCTGCATGTTCATATAACCACGAAATTTGTTTGCCATCCCATGGTTCAATTGAAAGGTTAAGTTCAATATTCTTTCTGGATAAAATATCATTCAGTCGGGAAAGTAAGGCGTTACACCCTTCCCCATTCAAAGCGGAAATGCTAATGACATTTTCATCTCGTAACGACTTCTCCAATAAAGAAGAACGTTCGTCACCTTCTAAAAGATCTAGTTTATTCCATGCCTCAACAATTGGTACATTTTGGCCCATATTAAGGCTTTTAAGAACCAGTTCCACATCACGACGCTGCTCTTCTGTATCGCTACTTGCAATGTCTCTCACATGTAAAATCACATCGGCTTCTAACACTTCTTCCAAAGTTGCGCGGAATGCAGCAACTAAATCATGGGGAAGGTCAGATATAAACCCAACAGTATCTGAAAGAATAGCTTTACGACCACTGACAAGCTCAACAGAGCGCATTGTTGGGTCAAGTGTCGCAAATAGAAGGTCTTGTGCAAAAACTTCAGAACCCGTTAATCTATTGAATAACGTTGATTTACCAGCATTTGTATAGCCCACAAAAGCCACAATTGGGTAAGGTACTTTTTTTCTTGCGCTGCGTTGCAGATCTCGAGTTCTTTTAACCCTATCTAATTCGCGCTTTAATTTAGTGATACGTTCATCGATAAGTCTACGATCGATTTCTAATTGGCTTTCTCCGGGACCACCAATGAAACCTAATCCACCTCTTTGGCGTTCTAAATGAGTCCAACTTCTTACCAAACGTGAGCGTTGGAACTTCATAGCGGCGAGTTCGACTTGCAAACTCCCCTCATGTGTACGCGCCCTTGCACCAAAAATCTCAAGGATGAGGCCCGTTCTATCAATAACCTTACAGCCCCAATCTCGTTCCAAATTTCTTTGCTGGATTGGAGAAAGGCTACTATCAACGATAGCTAGATCTAATTCTTCATCTTCGATGATTTTACCAAGTCGTTCCTTAGCTCCACCACCAATAAGATGCGCGGGGCTTATCTTATCAGTTCTTACGGTTTCCGCATGAATGACATCAAGCTCAATTGCTTGTGTTAAGGCAATAGCTTCTTCCAGACGTGCATCTGGGTTTCGTAAAGGCTCGCCTTTAACTCTAATAATAGGATGAATGACAAGAGCCCGACTTTTAATAGCCGGTCCCCACCCTTTACCGTCACGGTGATGTTCTGTGCCCACGTATAATTATCCAAAGGAGATGTTAGACCTTAGGAAATATGAGAATATTGAGTAAGGATTACTCATCTTCCTCTTTTTCAGAAGGCTCAAATAGTTGAACTGGTGTAGCCGGCATAATAGTGGAAATTGCGTGTTTGTAAACCAACTGTGAATGCGCATCACG